>JAAYLU010000039.1 GCA_012521675.1 Synergistaceae bacterium
CCAAACTGAAGGCCTATGACCGTCACGATGGGGATGAGCGCGTTGCCGAGAGCGTGACGCCAGATGACCACCTTCTCCGTCTGGCCCTTGGCGCGCGCGGTGCGGATGTAGTCCTGGCGGACGACCTCGAGCATGCTCGAGCGCGTCATTCGGGTGATGGTTGCCAGCGGATGGCTGGCGAGGGTGAGGGTCGGGAGGACGAGCGAGGCCCACGTCTTGAAGCCGGAGGCGGGAAGCCATCGGAGATAGACGGAGAAGAGCAGGATCAGAAGAACGCCCTGCCAGAAGACTGGCATGGAGAGCCCCAGAATGGCGAGGAAGCGAGTTATGTTGTCAAAGAACGAGTTCTGCCGGATGGCGGACAGTATCCCGATCGGGATGCCGAGTATCACAGCGACTACGACGCAGCACAGAGCCAGCTTCAACGTCGAGGGGAAGGCGTTCATGATCTCGTTCGTGACAGAGCGGCGAGTCATGTACGAGCGCCCGATGTCCCCCTTCGTCACAGCTTTCCACACATAGTTGCCGAACTGAACCAGGAACGGGTCGTTCAGCCCCTCCTTCTCGCGAAACTCCTGGATGGCCTCCGCCGTGGCCTGCTCCCCGAGCACTATGCGTGCCGGGTCGCCCGGCGTCAGGTAGAGCAGAGTGAAGACTATGAAGGCCACTCCAAGCATAACAGGGATCAGCGAGAATATTCGTTTCACTATATACTTCAGCAATGGACTATCCCTCCTGAACGTCCCCGCGACGACTGGCGGGGCGCAAGGCAAAGCAGGAGCGTTAAGCTCCTGCTTTGCCCTTATGGCTGGTTATGTTGCCTGTATTCTCGTCTTATTCCTTGAAGGTGACCTTGGTGAGGTCGTGGTAGCCCTTGGGGCTCGGAGTGAAGCCCTCGACGTTCTTGTTCAGTCCGAAGAAGTTCTCCTCGTTGTAGAGGTAGAGGATGGGCTTCAGCTCGACCATGCGCTCCTGGAGGAACTTGTAGAGCTGCTCTCTGCGCTCGCCGTCGGGCATGGTCTTGCCCTTCTCGATCAGGGCGTCGGAGACCACGTCGTCGAAGACCGAGTAGTTGGAGCCGCCGGCCGTGTGGATGATGCCGCTGAAGATCCCGTCCGGGTCGACGGTCGAGATGACCCATCCGAGGATGAACATATCGTGCTCGCCGAGCGTAAGCCCGTCAAGGTAAGCGCCCCACTCGAGGATCTTGGCCTCGATCTCGATGCCGACTTCCTGCAGCTGAGCCTGGAAGATCTGGGCAAGGTCGACGCGAGGCTTGTAGGAGTTGGACCAGATCTCCGCCTTGATCGGAAGCTCCACTCCGGCCTCCTCCAGAAGCTGCTTCGCTCTCTCCACGTCGCGGACTGGCATCGGCAGGCTGGAGTCGTGGTACTTGATGGAGGGCGGGATTATCGACACGGGGGTCTTGCTCCTGCCTCTGAAGACCGAGTGACGCGCCCCGTCGAGGTCGAGCGCCAGTGCGACCGCATCGCGGACCTTCGGGTTGTCCCAGGGCGCCTTCTGGCAGTTGAAGCCCATGAAGCAGACCGAGTGGTCGTATCCGCCGACCACGTAGAGGTCATCGTGGTCCTCGACGCGCCCTATGTCGGAGATCGGTATCAGGTAGGCGATGTCGATCTCGCCTGTCTCCAGCCCGATGGTGCGGTTGACGCTCTCCGGGATGTTGCGGATCACCAGCGTCTTGTAGGCCGGCTTCTCGCCCCAGTACTCCTCGTTGCGCTCCAGGGTCAGGGTATCGTTCTTCACCCAGTCCTTGAACTTGAAGGGCCCCGTGCCGACCGGATCCATAGGATAGAGCTCGCCCTTCTCCTCCACCGCGCGCTTGTTCACGATCGAGAGCGACGTGTGGGAGATGGTGCCCCAGAAGGGGGTCATCGGCTCTTCAATCTTGATGATGACGGTATAATCGTCCGGCGTCTCGATGCCCTTGATTACCTCGGCGTACTGCTTGATCGCCGCGCCCGCCGGGGTCTGCGCTCTCTCGATCGTGTAGACGACGTCGGCGGCCGTGAAGGGATCCCCGTTGTGGAACTTCACGTCCTTGCGGAGGTTGAACCGGTAGGTGATCGGGTCGAGCTGCTCGAAGCTCTCAGCCAGAAGCGGAATGGGGTTGCCGTCGCTGGTGAGGTCGATCAGGGTCTCGTTGATGTGGCTGATTGCGCCGCTTGCCGCGACCTCGTTCTGCACGATCGGGTCAAGTGAACGCGGATCGTAGATATTGGCCACCACGAGCGTGTCCTTCGCCAGCGCCGGAACCGCCACCAGGGCCACGAGGACCAGGGCGGTCACGGCAAGAAAAGCGACCTTTGAACTGAACTTTCCTTTCATACTGTCATCTCCTTGCGTATTTTTTTGCACTCGAAGGAAGAGTCCATTATGCAATGCAATAATCCAAAAGACCGACTCCTTTCAAGGGCTTGTCGCATTATCATGTAGTTGAACGCGTGTTGTCAAGAGTCGTTTTCACTGGAAGCCCGTGTATACTTTATTCCAGTAGGCAGTATAATAATTTCCACCTTAAAGCGTGCTGAAACTCCTTGGACGTCGAGAACCGGTTTTAGGAGGTATCGAAATGATCACACGATCGCTGATAGAGCTGGTCTTCTCCGCCGCCAGCATGGAGCGCTGGAACGACCACCCGCGCCCGGCGGTTTTTACGGAGATGGGGAAACAGGCCCACAAGATGATAATGGCCTGGGTCATCGCCCGCTACGAATCCGAGACGCGGGGGGTCGCGCTCGACTGGACCTCCCTGGTAGAGGGAGGCATCTTCGAATTCCTGCACCGAGTGGTGCTGACCGACATCAAGCCGCCGGTCTTCCACAGGCTGATGCAGGACACGGAGCAGAGGCGAAAACTGAACGAATGGGTGGTCTCCGCGCTGTCGTTCGACCTTGAGAGTCTGTCGCCCGATTTCGCATCTCGCTTCAGGGAGTACATCTTCGCCGCGGACGACTCCTCGCTGGAGCGCAAGAGCCTGCGCGCAGCACACTACCTGGCGACCAAGTGGGAGTTCGACTTCGTCTACCACTGGAGCAAGACCAAGTCCATGTACGGCATCGAGCATACCAACGCGGAGATCTCGCGACAGATAAACGAGCATCGCGACCTGCGAGCCATCGACGAGATACTGGCCGCGCGCGACCTGGCGGACCGAGACAAGGGGCTGTGGGGCTTTCTGTCCCTGGTGGGGCAGCTGGGCTTTCAGAAAAGATGGGCGCAGACGCCGCGCATACCTCAGACCTCCGTCCTGGGACACCTGCTCTTCGTGGCGGTGATGGCCTACTTCATCTCGCTTGAGATAGGCGCGTGCCCTCGCAGGAGGTACAACAACTTCTTCGGCGGCCTCTTCCACGACCTGCCGGAGGTGCTGACGAGAGACATTGTCGCCCCGGTGAAGAAGTCCGTCACCGGCCTGGACGAGCTGGTAAAACAGCTCGAAAAACAGTCCATGGAGGAGAGGCTGCTTCCGCTGCTCCCCGAGGCCTGGCGCTCCGAGATCCACTACTTCACGGAGGACGAGTTCGCGGCGAAGATCCGCCCGCCCGGCGCCTCCGAGCCGGTCATACTCGACGGGGATCTCTGCTCGGAGCACAACAGCGACAGTCTGGATCCGCTGGACGGCCATATCCTGGAGGCCTGCGACAAGCTGGCGGCCTACATCGAGGCGTCGCTATCCATGCGCATGGGAGTCGCGCCCCAGGCCCTTGCGGACGCCAAGCGCAACCTGTACTCCCGGTTCCACCGCTCTGTCGTCTCCGGTTACCCGGTGGGGCGGCTGTTCGACTACTTCTGGTAGAGGCGGCCCGCCCGCAGCGCAAGCTCGGCCATCAGGGCGGCGCCGACGGGGATCGCCCTCTCGTCCGGCTCGAACCGAGGGCTGTGCAGAGGGGCCTCCTTCCTTCCGTCGCCGTGGCCGACGCCGAGCATGAAGTAGCACCCTGGCACGAGGCGTGTAAAGTGTGCGAAGTCATCGACGCCCATGCTCGGCCTGGTCAGCCGAACGGGCCCGCCCTCGCCGAGCAGGTCGATCGCGGCACCGAATACCAGCTCCGCTAGATCCGCGTCGTTGACCAGCGACGGGTATCCCTCCGTGAAAACCACCTCCCCGGTCGCGCCAAGCACGTCCGGGATGTTCATCACAGTCCTGAGGATCCTGGCCCTGAGGCTTATCCTCGTCTCCTCGTCCAGTGTGCGCAGGATGCCGGAGAACTCCGCCCGCTCGGGCAGAGCGTTCCTGGCCTCCCCGGCGTGAAACGACCCGATGGAGAGCACCGCGGGCTCGGTCGGATCCACAGTCCTTCCCACCAGCTGCATCAGGGCGTCGACCGCCCTGCAGGCAATGGCGATCACGTCGTCCCCCCTGTGGGGCTCCGCCCCGTGCGCCCCCCTCCCCCTGATCACGCAGTCGAACATGTCCGACGCCGCCCGGACAGTACCGCTGTGAACGCCAATCCTCCCCGCGGGCAGAGACGGGTCGCAGTGCAGCGCGAAGGCGGCTCTCGCGTCGAGCCCGTCGAGCAGGCCCTCCTCGATCATCGGCAGGGCCCCGCCCGACGTCTCCTCCGCCGGCTGAAAGACCAGCAGCACGTTGCAGGGCGGTTTTTCCCTCTTCAAGAGCTCGGCCGCCCCCAGCAGGCAAGCCGAGTGAACGTCGTGACCGCACGAGTGCATCGCGCCTCCCTCCATCGGAAGCGCGTCCATGTCCGCCCGCAGCAGCACAGTACCGCTCTCAGCCCCCGGAAGCAGCGCGGCCACCCCCGCGCCCCCCAGGCGACGACAACCGATCCCGAGCGCGTCCAGCCGCTCCTCCACGATCGCAACGGTCCTGGCGAGATCGAAGCCGACCTCCGGGCAGGCGTTCAGCCTTCGGCGCAGTTCAACCAGCCGCGCCGTAAAACCATTACTCGACGAGGAATTTTCATGTTCATCCATAAGATTTCCACTCCCCTCGCCGATATTCTACCCGAGGGGCTACATTTCAGTCATCCCGACGACCGGAGGGAGGAGGGATCTCAGGCTGAAGCGCAGAAAAAACGAGGCCCCTCCTCGCTAACGCTCGTTCGGGACGACAGCCCGTTCGACCGCCTGCTTGTGTCATCCCGACGACCGTAGGAAGGAGGGATCTCGAGTCATAACACCGAAAAACAGATCCCTCGGCAAAAAACCGCCTCGGGATGACAAGAGCGGCGCTCTTCAGGATGAAAATATCGGCGATAACTCGGGGCGAAAAAACTCACCATGCCCTATTGACATTGGTCTCGTTTAAAGACTACAATACTAGTGTGTTTTAGCGCAACAAAATACTCTGGGGAGGGATTAATATGACTATGTCCAAGATCCTGCTGTTCTTCGCGGCAATTTTTGCCGTCTGCCTGCTTCTGCCTCTGCCATCGGACGCGGCCGAGGGGTCGGCGGGGAGGCCGGCCCTTCTGGAGCTGATGACCCTGTCTTGCCCCGCCTGCAGGGAGATGGGCAAAGTCCTGGCCGAGTTCGAGGCTAAGCACGGCGGCGCCATCGAGGTCAGGATAATCGACGTTCGCGAGGACGCGAACGCCGCAAGGCTCTACCAGGTGCGCTACGTCCCCACCCTGGTCTTCCTCGACGAGGAGGGCAAGGTGCTGGAGACAAAAGTGGGCTACATACCCCTCGAGGCCCTCGAAAAAGAGTGGTACAAGCTCGGCTACAGCCTTGACAGAGGCGAACTGCCGCCGCGATGAGCGAGATCTACTCGTCCCTGTACACTCTTTTCCACGGCAGCGGCCTCCTCGCCTACGCCGCGCTCTTCGCCTGGGGGATCCTCGGGATGACCCTCAGCCCGTGCAGCGTCGCCACGATTCCGCTGGTGGTGGGCTACATAGGCAACTCCGACGCGCCCGACTTCCGGACGTCGTTCAAGATCTCGCTCGCCTTCTCGGCCGGGGTATTCGTCAACCTGGCCTTTCTGGGAGGGCTGCTCACGTCGGCGGGGCTGTTCCTCGGAGGAATCGACCGTTACACCAACTATATAGTGGCGGTGGTATTCCTGGTCTTCGGGCTTCACCTGCTGGGCGCGGTCAGCATCCCATGGTTTCGGGGCGGCTCCGCGCCCGGTACCAAGTACACCGGGCTCAAGGGCGCTCTAGTCCTCGGGGTCGTGTCCGGGCTGGCTCTGGGACCGTGCAGCTTCGCCTACTCCGCGCCGGTCATCATGCTGGCGATAAGCGTCGCCTCCACAGACATGCTGCGCGCCCTGCTTCTGGTGGCCGCCTACGGCGCCGGGCTTAGCTCCGTGATAATCGCCGCCGGAAGCGCGTCCGACCTCTTCTCCAGGTTCGTGTTCAAGGGAGGGCGAGGGACCGCTTGGCTGGAGCGAATCAGCGGACTGCTGCTGATCGCAGCCGCCGTCTACCTCGCCCTCTCCTCCCCTTCTCTGTACTAGCCCCCGCCCATCGGCCGCCCCATGTCGGAGCGTGTATAATAGCGCATATTCATATCCATCAACAGGAGGAGGAGACAAGTTATGGCTCTATACGTACTGCTAGGTGTGATAGCGCTCGTTCTGGCATGGGGGGTCGCGATCTACAACGGCCTTATAAAGAGGAAGAACCTGATGGACGAGGGCTGGAGCGGAATAGACGTCCAGCTCAAGAGGCGCTACGATGTCGTCCCGAACCTCGTCGAGACAGTCAAGGGGTACGCCGCGCACGAAAAGGACGTATTCACGCAGGTGACGGAGGCCAGGGCGGCCATCGGCACGTCCCAGTCGGTCGCGGAGAGGGCCGAGTCGGAGAACATGCTCTCCGGCGCGCTTAGGACTCTCTTCGCCGTGGCCGAGGGCTACCCGGATCTGAAGGCCAACGCCAACTTCCTGCAGCTCCAGGAACAGCTCGCCTCGCTGGAGAACGATATACAGATGTCCCGCCGCTACTACAACGGCGCG
Organism: Synergistaceae bacterium; assembly: GCA_012521675.1. Lineage (NCBI taxonomy): Bacteria > Thermotogati > Synergistota > Synergistia > Synergistales > Synergistaceae > Synergistaceae bacterium. The sequence continues at coordinate 6,944 of JAAYLU010000039.1, forward strand.
GCCAGGGACTACAACATAGCCATCTCCACCTTCCCGTCCGTCATAATCGCGAACCGGTTCGGCTTCGGCAAAGCCGACTACTTCCAGGCGGACGAGGAAGAGCGGTCGCGGCCCGACGTCTCCTTCGCCTAGAGGCCCGCGACCCGACATGAGACTCCGACGAACCATCCCGGCGCTGCTTCTTCTCGCGGGGCTTCTCCTGCTGCTGCCCGTTCCATCCGGCGCGGAGGAGAGGATACTCCTCTACAAGTCCAACGCCACGGTCCTCGCGGACTCCACCCTTATGGTCCGCGAGGACATCACCGTCAACGTGGAGGGACGGCAGATCAGGCGCGGAATCTACCGCGACTTCCCCACCACGTACAAATCGCTGACCGGCGGAACGGTGCGCACCGGATTCGACCTTAAGGAGACCCTTCTGGACGGAGAGAGAGTGCCATGCAAGATCGAGAATCGATCGAACGGAGTCCGCCTCTACCTCGGCGACTCCGACGGCTACGCTCCCCTCGGCGAGCACACTTACACCATAACCTACGTCACCACCTACCAGGTCGGCTTCTTCGAGGAGCACGACGAGCTCTACTGGAACGTCACCGGAAACGACTGGGAATTCGCCATAGACGAGGTGCGCTTCTCCCTTGAAATCCCCGAGGAG
>JAAYLU010000040.1 GCA_012521675.1 Synergistaceae bacterium
CTTGATGATGTGCCCTCGTTTAAAGCGAGCTCCTTCGTAGTCCGACTTGGAGTCGATCAAAGTCATATCATGAGGTATAGCCATGCCGATCGCTTCTTCAATTGGAATATGCTCGATTCTGGCCATAGTTTTCTCCTCGAATAGTATTAAGTGCGACATAATTATATCATGTTGTCTACAAGTGCAGACCCGGGAGATGCCCCGCCGATTCATGCGCCGGGCGCATGAAGAGGGAGCTCGGTTATTTCGAAGAATGGCTCGGAAAGAGCGAAAGTGCGATTGTATAAACCGGCGCTAGATAGTAAAATGAACCGTAGCGAGTGACGCAGGATCAGAATCACGGAACATAATTATCTCAGGAGGTGTTTGGGTTTGAAAAGGAACTGGATTATCGCGATAGTTGTGGTTGTGGTGGTCGCGGGCTACTTCTTCATGCAACAGCAGCAGCCGCCGAAGGTCGAGGAAGCCGAGGTGGTGAAGGAAGAGGTCAAGGAAGAGGTCGTGACCGAGGAGGCGAAGCCTGAAGAGGCCAAGCCGGAGGAGTCCAAGGCGGCGAAGGACACTATCAAGATTGGTCACATAGCCGCCCTCACGGGTGACTGGGCGGCTTACGGTCAGACGGAGGAGAAGGCCTCCAAGCTGGCCGCCGACGAGATCAACGAGAAGGGCGGAGTCCTGGGAAGGAACCTCGAGATAGTCGTCTACGACTTCCGAACTCGCCCCGAGGACGCTGTGAACGCCGTCCGCCGCATGATCGAGGAGGATGGAGTGGTCGCACTTATCGGCGCCAACGGCAGCGGAATCAACATCGCCACCGCGCCCATAGTGAACCGCCTGGGCGTCTCCCAGATCGGCACCGTCACGTCCAACCCGCTTGTCACGGTCGACGAGAAGGGCGAGGTCCGTCCCTACTCCTTCCGCATCTGCTTCACCGACCCCTACCAGGGCAGGCTCATTGCCTTCTTCGCGGCCAAGGAGCTCGGCAAGCTTAAGGCGGCCGTCCTCTACGACGTTGGCAGCGACTACTCCCAGGGGCTTCGCGAGTTCTTTATCGAGAGTTACAAGGGCTACGGCGGCGAGATAGTGGCCGACCTCGGATTCCGCGCCGGTACCGATGTCGACTTCCGCGCGCAGCTCACCGAGATCCGCGACTCGGGCGCCGACGTGCTCGTCCTTCCGAACATGGGCAAGGAGATGGCTCTTACCATGAAGCAGGCGCGTGAGCTCGGCATGGAGGACATAGTCTTCGTAGGCGGAGACGGCTACGGCGAATTTATGTGGGAGATCGCGGGAGACGCGATGGAGAACTCCTACTGGATCAACCACGTTGCCCCCGAGGACCCGGCGATGCAGCCCTTCTTCGCCACGTACAAGGAGAAGTACGACGACGAGTGCAAGGAGTTCGTCAACGGAGTGCTCGGCTATGACGCGATTTATTGGATCGCCGACGCGATCGAGCGCGCCGGGGATGCCGATCCCAAGCTTATCCGCGACGCTCTTGCCGCGACGAAGGATCTGAAGCTTCACCACGCGACGATCACGATAGACCCGAAGGACAATAACCCCGCCGACAAGGACGGCATAGTGCTGATAGCCAAGGACGGCAAGGGTCAGTTCTACAAGAAGATCAAGCCGTAGGCGCTGTGCAGTGAGGAGGCACTCTATACCTCGTTTGCGAAATATGATATAGTTACTCGTTGGCGAGGGTGGGCGGCTTCCGCCCGCCCTCGCCGACACATGAAAGGAGTGATCTCTATTTGGCAACGCTGATACAGCAGATAATCAACGGCCTCTCCCTCGGCTCTGTCTACGCCCTAATCGCCGTTGGTTACTCTCTAGTGTACTCCATCCTGTTGTTCTCCAATTTCGCACACGGCGGTTTTCTGGTTATCGGTGGCTATATATGTTACGCTTCCCTCAGGACTTTGGAGATGGGCATATGGACTGCGGGCATCCTCTCCCTTGTCGGAGCGGGCGTGGCCGCGATACTGACCGAACGCCTCGCGTACCGTCCCATCCGCGAGCGCACCAATGTCACACTGTACCTGCTCATCGCCTCCATGGGAATGAGCATCGTAATCGAGAACATCTTCGTGATAGTGGCAGGCGGACGCTTCCGGGCTCTTCCGGCGGTCATACCCACAAGCCCGGTAAGCTTCTTCGGGGTCGCCACAACAAGTGCGTTTGACCTGCTGTCGCTTGCTGCTGCCGTGCTCTTCCTTTGGGGGTTGCAGCTCTTCCTGTCAAAAACAAGATGGGGTCTTGCGATACGAGCGGCGGCGTACGACCTTCGCATAGCGGGGCTCATGGGCGTCAACGTCAACCGGCTGATCTCGATCGTCTTTTTCGTAGCGGGGGCGCTGGCGGCGGTGGGAGGCATCTTCCTTTCGGTCCGATACACCCTCTACCCGCAGCTGGGCGCTATAACTATCAAGGCCTTCGTGGCGGCGGTCATCGGCGGCTTGGGCTCGTTGCCGGGTGCCGTGGTTGGAAGCCTGATCCTCGGACTGGCCGAGATGCTTACCGCGGGCTTCATCTCGAGCCAGATGCGCGACCTGGTGGTCTTCTCCCTGCTTGTAGCCACCCTTCTTGTCAAGCCTGCGGGCCTCTTCGGCAAGAGCGTCAGCGAGAAAGTGTAGGTGAAAGTAGAGAATGTCAGGATATGCTGAAGGAATTCTGGTCCTCCTGTGCATCAACGTGATCGCTGCCATGGGGGTCTCTCTGCTCACCGGCTTCACTGGGATATTCTCGCTGGGTCACGCGGCCTATATGGCCCTCGGGGCCTATACATCCGCAATTCTCACGGTTAAATACGGGTTCCATTATGTCCCGGCCGTCTTCCTGGGCGCGGGAGTTGCCGTCGCCGTCGCCTTCTTCATCGGGGTGCCCACCCTGAAGCTGATGGGAGACTACTACGCCATCGCCTCCATAGGGCTGTGCGAGGCGATAAGGCTGATCCTGGAGAACTGGCAGTCGGTGACGCGGGGCGCTCGCGGATATCCGGGGATCGACGCCTACACCACCCTGCCCGTGGCGCTTGCTTTCGTCGTCGTGATGGCCATATTCATGTTCAATATCATCAACAGTCGTTTCGGAAGGGCCTGCAAGGCGTGCAGGGACGACCACGTGGCGGCGTCTCTGCTGGGCTTCAACACGGCAAGGATAAGAGTCGTCAGCCTGATGATCTCGGCCTTCTACTGCGGCGTGGCGGGTGCCCTGCTGGGCGGCTTCCTCTCCTTCATCCAGCCGGTCATGTTTGACATGATGAAGTCCACCGAGCTGACATCCGTCGTCGTCTTCGGAGGACTCGGCTCCATGAGCGGATGCATCCTCGGCACGGCGGTCATCACGCTTGTGACGGAGCTCTTCCGCCCGATCTCGCAGTACAGAATGCTGATCTACGGCGCTGTGTTGGTCATCATCATGGTCCTTCGTCCGGAGGGAATAATGGGCAACCGTGAATTCACCACCTGGATCAAGGATGCAGTGGGGAGGCGGGCGAAATGAGCGCGTTTTTCCAGCTCTCCGGCGTGACGAAGAACTTCGGAGGAGTCACGGCCGTTGACGACATGACGTTCACCATCGAGAGGGGCGAGCTCGCAGGCCTGATGGGGCCGAACGGTGCCGGGAAGACGACCATCTTCAACCTTGTGACGGGGGTCTATCCCCTTGACTCGGGAACCATCACCTACAAGGGCGAGGACCTGGCCCCCTTCAAGACGTACAGGATAATCCACAAGGGAATATCCAGGACCTTCCAGAACCTTCGCCTCTTCCAGCGCTCCTCGGTGCTCGAGAACGTCATGACCGCCGCGCAGCACGGCATACCCTACTCCTTCTTCGAAGGGGTGACCCACCTAGGGCGTTGGCGCGGCGGGGAGAAAGACATCAAAAAGAAGAGCATGGACCTGCTGGACAGGGTCGGGCTGGCGGACAGGGCTCACCAGGCCGCCGGCACCCTGCCCTATGGCCACCAGAGGCGGCTCGAGATTGCTCGCGCCCTTGCCCTCGACCCGGAATTCCTACTGCTCGACGAGCCCGCGGCTGGGATGAACGCCGAGGAGGTCATCTCCCTCAACGCACTGATACGTGACCTGCACCGGGATTTCGACCTGACCATACTGGTCATCGAGCACCACATGGATCTGATAATGGAGATATGCCCTCACATAGTGTGCATGAACTTCGGCGCCAAGATCGCCGAGGGGACGCCCGACGAGATCCAGAATCACCCGGAGGTGCTGAAGGCGTATCTTGGAGAGGAGGATGACGAATGAGCGAGCCGCGTATAAACGATAAAGAGGTCCTCCTCGAGGTGGACGACTTTTACGTCAACTACGGCGCCATCAAGGCCCTCTCCGGAGTCTCGCTGAAGGTCTTCAAGGGCGAGATCGTCTGCGTCATCGGCTCCAACGGAGCGGGAAAATCGACTCTGATGAACTCCATAATGGGCATGGTCCGCCGGGAGAGCGGCGAAGTTCGCTTGGACGGCGCAGTGCTCGACAGGCGGGCCTACAGGGTCGTACAGCAGGGAATATCTCTCAGCCCGGAGGGACGCAGGGTCTTCGCTCCCCTCACTGTGCTGGAGAATCTGAAGATGGGCGCTTTTCCAAGGGGAAAGACGGTCGATCTGGACAACGACCTTGAATGGGTCTTCAACCTCTTCCCTCGACTTAAGGAGCGCATCGGACAGTACGCGGGCACCCTCTCAGGAGGAGAGCAGCAGATGCTTGCCATAGGCAGGGCCCTTATGTCGCGCCCGAAAGTCCTGCTTCTCGACGAACCCTCCCTTGGGCTGGCGCCGATAGTCATCAAGGACATCTTCAAGGAGCTGCGCCTGATAAACGACGAGGGAGTCACCATCCTACTCGTCGAGCAGAACGCGCGCCAGGCTCTTCTTCTGTCCGACCGAGGCTACGTCATTCAGACGGGAAAGATCGTGATGGAGGGCCCCTCGAAGGAACTGATGGAAAACGCCGACATCAAGGCGGCATATCTTGGAGGCGCCGCCGCCGGCTAGCAGATTCCTCTTTGGAGGAGCATGATCAAACGACAAGGCATAACCGTGGTGCGCCCGGCTTGAAAAAAGTCCGGGCGCACCGTTTTTTATACTTGACAAGTATGGTAGGATTTAGTATCCTCTTGCTCGGAACAGAAGGGATGTGGTCGCCATCAAGCTCTCGACGAAAACCCGATACGGTCTCCGCGCTCTGCTGTACATGGCTCGAGCCTACGACGGAGAGAGTACTATTCCCGTGGGAGAGATCGCAAGAGAGCAGGGGGTTTCCGAAAAATACCTTGAACAGCTCTTCCTGAGGCTAAGGCGCAGCGGGCTGATCAGGAGCGTGCGCGGCGCCCAGGGAGGATACATGCTCTGCAACCCTCCTGAGGATGTGACTGTCGCGGAGGTGGTGGACTCGTTGGAGGGAGACATAACGTTCGCCGACTGCCTCACGTCCGAGGGGTGCGCGAACAGGGACACATGCCCTACACATGAACTATGGAGCCGTCTTAAGGGTAGTATAGACGACATACTGGAGGATACGACCCTGGCGGATCTAATAAGGTCGGAGAGCGACGGTCCCGAAGAGGAGCGCCATCCCGGCGGCTAAAAAAGGGGGAAGCAGCAATGTCAAGACAGGTCTATCTTGATCACGCGGCAACTACGTTCACAGCGCCCGAGGTTGTCGCAGCAATGACTCCGTATTTTACACGATCCTTCGGAAACCCCTCCTCCATCTACTCTTTTTCCGAGGAGAACAAAAGGGCCATAGCGGAGTCGCGGCAAAAGGTAGCGGACCTGATCGGAGCCTCGAGGGACGAGGTATTCTTCACCGGCGGAGGGACAGAGGCCGACAACTGGGCCCTGAAGGGCGTGGCGTGGCGAAACCGCTCCAAGGGCAATCACATCGTCACGACTAAGATCGAGCACCATGCGGTTCTTCACACCGCTCAGTTCCTTCAGAAGAACGGGTACGACGTTACCTTTCTCGATGTCGACCCGGAGGGGCGCGTGAGGCTGGACGATCTTGAAAATACCCTGACCGACCGCACGATCCTGGTCTCGGTCATGTTCGCGAACAACGAGATAGGCACGATACAGCCCATTGCGGAGATAGGTTCTCTGTGCAGGGAGAGAGGAGTCCTTTTCCACACGGATGCGGTCCAGGTCGTAGCACACGTTCCGATCAACGTCGGGGAGATGAACATCGACATGCTGTCCCTGTCGGCTCATAAGTTCTACGGGCCGAAAGGAGTAGGGGCGCTCTACATCCGCAAGGGCGTCAGGATAGAGAACCTCATACACGGAGGGGGGCAGGAGAGGGGAAGACGGGCGACCACTGAAAACGTCGCTGGTATAGTGGGACTGGGCGCCGCGATAGAGCGGACCTCCTCCCGCATGAAGGAGAGCTCCGCCCGCATCGCGGGTCTGAGGGACATGCTGATCGAAGGCGTGATGGAGAGCATCCCGTACGCAAAACTGAACGGCGCCCCTTCGGGGGAACGCCTTCCCAACAACGCGAACTTCAGCTTCATCGGCATAGAGGGCGAGACATTGCTGCTCGACCTGGACCGGGAGGGGATATATGCTTCCACTGGAAGCGCATGCTCGTCCGGCTCTCTCGACCCGTCGCACGTCCTCATGGCGATCGGCCTGTCTCACGAGCAGGCTCATGGTTCTCTTAGGGCTACCTTGGGCGAGGAGACCACCGAGGACGACATACAGTACGTTCTCTCGGTCCTCCCGAAAATCGTCGAAAGGCGCCGCGATATGTCCCCCCTGTGGGAGGACTTCCTTAAGACCGTCGAAGGAGGAAGATAGTCATGTACAGCGAAAAAGTGCTCGACCACTTTCAGAATCCGCGCAACGTGGGCGAGATAGAGAACCCCGACGGAGTAGGTCAGGCCGGCAACCCTAAGTGCGGTGACATCATGAAAATCTACCTTCGGGTCGAGGACGAAGTGATAACCGACATCAAGTTCAAGACCTTCGGTTGCGCCTCCGCCATAGCCTCGTCCAGCATGGCCACGGAGCTAGTCAAGGGGCGCAAGGTAGACGAGGCATGGGACCTGACGAACAAGGCCGTTGCCGAGGCGCTCGACGGTCTGCCCCCGATCAAGATGCACTGCTCCGTGCTGGCCGAGGAGGCCATACACGCGGCAATAAACGACTATCGCAAGAAAAAGGGAACGGAGCCCTGGGAGGACAAGGAGTACAATCACGACCACGACCACCATATCGAGACCGACTGAGGCGACGGCCCAGGTTTGACCTCCGGCCGCATTGGGAACAAGGTCGACAGGAAAAGCTCGAAGCGGGGAGTTTGAACGATCCTGCTCCCCGCTTTGAGTTGTTCACAGCTACCTGACCCCTTCGAAGGGCCCCCTCCAACGCATCTCGGTCTGGGAAAAGGCGGCCGGCTCGGAGACCGTCGTCTTTCTCGAGGCGGAGAACCCCTCGAAAGGCCCCCTCCAGCAGAGCGAGAACATGTCTCCAAGGTGGCGGTCGCCTATTCTGAAGACCTCTCTTTGAAATCCCGTCGGCGTTGTGAACTCATACTTCCTCGTCATAATGACCACTCCTCTCGATAGTTACCCCAGATTGACGCAACACTCAGAAAAAGCACAACAAAAAAACCGGGGGCCCCGTAACAGCGGCCCCCGGTTCCGGTCTAAGGGTGTGCGGCTTCAAGCGCCGACCCCACCGGAAGGGGGACCGCCGATAATGAGGAGTACGAGGACTATGTTCGCCGCGCTCTGATGGTTGAAAACCTCCGTATTCATCAATGGCTCCTCCTTTCCGGTGAAGTGACAATCTGAAATATGAGCGATATTTTACAGGTCCTTTGGAAGAATGTCAAGGTTTCTGTGTTCAGTCTTTTTTATTCAATTTACTCTCCGGGGCGGGGGCACCCGCCTATCCGGCAAAAATCCCTGTGTCGATCCGAACGCTGAAAATCGATCGAGACATCGATTTGGCGCTTGTTTTTCAGCTGCAAACTGATATATTGTTTAAGCGAGAAGGGCCCTTCAGACGACCATCCCATGGAAGGAGGATACGAGAGTGGAACATATTTCTAATATCATCACCAAGTTCATAAAAAAGAATATGGCGGAGAGAGGCCTGACTCTCTACCGGACGGACGAGAAGAAGATAATGGCGCTTAACGACGAGTACGAGACGAAGTTCAAGTTCGATCTCGTATGCACGGACAATGACTTCAGCTGTTCCGTCCTCTCGCTGGGGGAGGACGGACTGGTCATGCGCAAGAGGTTCAACGTCTCATGGTCCGATTCCGAAGGGATCCGCGAGTTTATGGACTTTGTAAAAGGTATGTAGGACCGTGATAATTCGACGTTAACAGCCCGTGACCTCCCGCCTGCGGCTTGCAATGTCGTCGCATGGGAGGCTTCTAGTAATTCAGACTGCCCATCCTGTAACCGGACAGATCCAGCACCACGTGCTTGAAACCCAGGGAGAGGATATGCTCGGATACTGACGCAGACATCTCCCGTGTCGTAATAAGCGCCAGGGTAGAGGGATCGACCTCGATCCTGGCGATATCGTCGTGGTGGCGCACTCTGATCTGAACTTCAGGGGGGAGCAGTGAACGGAGGCGCTCTTCCGCTCTTTCGACCTGTTCAAGCCTTTCGGTCGTGATCTCCAGCCCGTGCTTGATACGGCTGGCCAGGCAGGCGGAGGACGGCTTGTCCGAGGCGGGGAGGATCATCGCCCTCAGGGCTGTACGCACATCCTCCTTCGATAGCCCGGCCTCCAGAAATGGACAGAGCACTCGGTCGAACTCGGCCAGGGCCCTCATCCCGGGACGATAGTCTCCCAAGTCGTCCGTGTTGGACCCGTCGATCACCCATTCCACGCCGGAATCCCCGGCCCACTTCAAAAGGCTCTTCAGTCGGAGCCTCTTGCAGTGGTAGCACCTGTCCCTATCGTTGGCGGCGAACTCAGCCAGCTCTATCTCCGATACAGGAAGGAAGACGTGCCGTATTCCGATCATGCCGGCGAAGCGCTCCGCGTCCTTCCTCTCCCAGGAGGGGAGAGTGGGCGAGTCCAGCGTGACAGCGATCGCACTCTCGCCCAGCGCTTTAAATGCCGTCGCCGCGAGCAGCGTGCTGTCCACCCCGCCGGAGTATGCCACTATCACTCTCCCCAAATCCCGTAACAGGGAGTCGACCAGTCTCAATTTTTCTTCGATGATGCTCCTCATACTCTTACTCCTTGCTAGCCGCCGGTCTCGGGGTTGTGAAGCGCCGCGATCTTCCTTATACTACACTAGTGGAGGAGAGAATCAAATGCCCGGAGGAAAATTGTGTGCTGATAGAGCCTTCGCCGGGGACATCGCGTGGATACTCGCCCGGCCCGGGAACCGTATTTCTGCTGATGAGCGGAGGAGTGGACAGCTCGGTCGCCGCGCTGCTGCTGCGCAGGGCCGAGTTCGATGTCGTCGGAGTTACGATGGACATCCCCGGCCCGAAGGGAAGGGGAGAGGACGTTCGCGCTGCCGCCGAAACGGCGCGAGAAATGGGCATTCCCCACTATGCAGCCGCTGCCGGCGAGGACTTCAGGAGGCTGGTGATGCAGCCCTTCGTCTCATCCTACCTCGATGGGCTGACCCCCAACCCCTGTTCGGACTGCAACGCCCGGTTGAAGTTCGGACTCCTGTGGGACTCTCTGGATGAGGTGTTCGGTCCGATCAGGATAGCGACGGGTCACTATGCGAGGATAGTCCGGGAGGGATCGCACTTCTTCCTGGCGAGGGGGAGGGACGCAAAAAAGGACCAGAGCTACTTTCTGAGCGGACTGGCACGAGAGCGCCTCTCCAAGGCTCTGATGCCCCTCGGGGATCTTACGAAGGACGAGGTGCGCTCACTGGCCAGGGAGGCTGGCCTTCCCGTCGCGGAGAGGCAGGAGAGTATGGAGATATGCTTCACCGGGGAGGGGAATTACAGGCGTCTCCTTGACGGACTATCTACGTCTCCCGGCCTGGTAGTCGACGAGTCAGGCGCGGTTTTGGGGACCCACGACGGCGTCTTTGGCTTCACCGTGGGGCAGAGGAGAGGCCTTGGAATCGCCTCCCGCGACGGGCTGTACGTGCTCAGGATAGACGCCAGGGGCAACCGTGTGGTGGTCGGCCCCAGGGAAAGGGTCTGCCGTCGAAGAGTGAGGGCGCAGGGAACGAACCTCCTGTACCCTGGGCCGCCCTCGACCGGGTATACGATGTTCGGAAAGACGAGATCCCGCTCTGACCCCGCTCCGTGCGACCTGGTCATGCTGAACGGGGAGTGGATGGAGGTCCTGTTCCACGAACCTCAGTTCGCCCCTGCGCCGGGCCAGAGGCTCGTGCTGTACGACGATGCCGGAAGGGTGGTCGCGGGCGGCGAAATAGAATACTGCGAGGAGGTCGGATGATGGACATAGAAATTTCAAGGAAACTGGCGAAACTGTATGACGAAGGAGAGGCCGCTGTCCTCTGCACGGTGGTGGAGGAGACTGGCTCTACAC
>JAAYLU010000041.1 GCA_012521675.1 Synergistaceae bacterium
CACTATGCCGCTGGACTCGACCACCGCTCCAAGAATGACGATGTTCGTGATCCTGTCGCTGCCCAGCTCTTTTGCTATCTCGCTGGCCGGAAGCCCTACCAGCTTGATGTCGTCGCGCGAGCCGTCGAACTCCACGAGGTCGCTGTTGAACACCAGCACCCCGCCCGGCTTAAGCCGCTCGATGAACTTGGTCAGGGACGGCTGGTTCATGACCACCAGGACGTCGGCCTGGTCGACCACCGGGGAGCCGATCTCGTCGTCGGAGAGGACGACACCGCAGTTGGCGGTCCCGCCTCTCATCTCCGGCCCGTAGGAGGGTATCCAGGTGACGTGCCTGCCCTCTTCGATCCCGGTATAGGCTACGAGCTGGCCGAGGACCATTACTCCCTGTCCGCCGAACCCCGCTGCCAGAAGCGTCTTGAAAAATGACATTTCATCCCCTCCTAGTCGAAGTCCTTGAAGACACCAAGCGGGTAGTAGGGCATCATCGTGTTGACGACCCAGTCGAAGGCCTCTACCGGGCGCATCCCCCAGTTCGTCGGGCAGGAGGAGAGTATCTCCACCAGCGAAAAGCCCTTGCCGTCGATCTGGTTCTGGAAGGCCTTCTTCACGGCCTTCTTGGCCTTGATAATGTACTTCGGCTGAGCCACGGTCACTCGCTCGATGTAGCCCGGCGCCGGAAGGGCGGCCAGCATCTCGCTGATCCTGATCGGGTATCCGTTCACCTTGACGTCCCGACCCAGAGGACACGTGGAGGCCCTCTGACCAACGAGGGTGGTCGGTGCCATCTGTCCGCCCGTCATGCCGTATATCGCGTTGTTTATGAATATGACGGTCAGATTCTGTCCCCTGTTGGCCGCGTGCACGATCTCCCCCATCCCTATGGATGCGAGGTCGCCGTCCCCCTGGTAGGTGTAGACGACCTTGTCCGGGCGAACTGTCTTTATGCCGGTGGCTACGGCAGGGGCGCGCCCGTGGGGCGCCTCTAGGAAGTCCGTGTCGATGTAGTCATATATCATGGCCGCGCAGCCCACCGGCGCGAGTCCGATGGCGTCATCCTGTATGCTCAGCTCGTCCAGGGTCTCGCACACCAGGCGATGGGCGATTCCATGCCCGCAACCAGGGCAATAGTGGCTGCTTACATCCGGCATCCAACTCTTGGGACGTGAGTATACTTTCACTTCACTCATCGAAATACCCTCCCCTTACAGGCCGAGAATCCGGCGGCATTCGTCCTCGATCTCCTTGACCGAGGGGGCGAATCCACCCGTGCGGCCGTAGAAGGAGACCGGATACTTGCAGTTAGTCGCTATCTTTACATCGTCAACCATCTGGCCGGCGTTCATCTCGGCCACAAGTATATGCTCCACGGTGGCGGGGATCTGCTTGAAGGTCTCGTACGGATACGGCCATATCGTGATCGGGCGGATCATGCCCACCTTGATCCCCTCGGCCCTCAGGTTGTTGACCGCCGACCTGGAGATCCTGGCCGTCGTGCCGTAGGCCGCGATGACGATCTTCGCGTCCTCGAGCATGTATGTCTCGCAGCGCTGCTCGTTCTTCCTTATCTCGGAGAACTTCTTCTGCAGCCTTATATTGTGCTCCTCGAGCGACTCCGGCGAGAGGAACAGGCTGTGCAGATGGCTGCGCTTCCCTCCTCTTTCACCCATGAAGCCGAGGGCCCAGGAGCTGTCGGCCGGCTGATCCTTTGTCGGACTCGGCTTTATCTCGACCGCCTCCATCATCTGCCCCATGAACCCGTCGGCCGCGACCATTACCGGATTGCGGTACTTCTGGGCCAGGTCGAACGCCATCTGCGTCAGGTCCACGCACTCCTGCAGGGTGCTCGGTGCGAGGACGATCATGTTGTAGTCGCCGTTCCCCCCACCTTTTGTCGACTGAAGATAGTCCGCCTGGGCCGGCAGAATTCCGCCAAGCCCCGGACCCGCGCGCATGACGTTGACTATCACCGCCGGTATCTCGCAGCCAGCGATATAAGAGATACCCTCGGACATGAGGGAGATGCCGGGGCTCGACGATGAGGTCATGACCCTGTAGCCGGTCGATCCTCCGCCCATCACCATGTTGATCGAAGCGACCTCGCTCTCCGCCTGGACGTACACCCCGCCCACCTCCGGAAGATGCGCGGACATGTACTCGGGAATCTCATTCTGCGGAGTTATGGGATAACCGAAGAAGTAGTTGCATCCGGCCTGTATGGCGGCCTCCGCTATCGCCTCGGTTCCCTTCATCAAAACTCGTCCCATATCTTCTTCACCTCCTGCGGCACGGACTACTCTTCCGTGGCATAAACTTCAATCGCCGCGTCCGGACAGGACATGGCGCACATCCCGCACCCGATGCATCCGTCCTTGAACTGCTCCACCGGGCGATAGCCCTTTGCGTTAGTCCTCTCGGAAATCCGCAGCACCTTCACAGGGCAGGCGGCCACGCAAAGCCCGCAACTCTTGCAGAATTGCTCAAAAACCTCGATGCGTCCCTTCTTTGCCACTACAAGTGCACCCCTTCCACAAAGAATTGTAGAATGCTCACTCGCTTTCAACGGGGGCCCTGCTCCACATCGCCCCTTCCTCCCAGGGAAGCGCCATGTACCGGGAGAGGGGCCAACATGGAACGTTCAGCCCGCGCGAAGCGCAGATCGACGCCGTTTCATCCAGAAGCCTCGGAGGAACTCCGGCATAAAGCACCGGAAGCCCGAGTTCTTTTCCGGCTTCCATGACTTTCTCCAGCCCATCGACGCAGTCCGCCGCCGACGTGCTCTCCATGAGGTGAGAGTTGCTTATCAGCGCCCCAACCTTCAGTCCGCATATGTCCTCCATTTTATCCAGCATCGTCTTAACACCGTCCACGGTGGAGGTCTGTGGACGGAATGCGTTCACGACCAATATCAGAAGATACCCCGCGTTCTTGATGTCCGGCTCGAACTGCTTCAACGCCAGGGCGCCCTCGGCATCTCCGCCGATGTCCAGCAGCAACCGGCCGATATCGGCTGTGAGAGCGCTCGATATCTTCGGTGACACCACGGTCATATCTGACCAGCGTGCATTTTCAGGAGGCATGATGATCTTGAAACCCTTGGCGCCCAGCGCCTCGGTTACCTGGCGGATGCAGAAATAGGGATTGATTATATCAAGGTCGGCGATTGTGACTCTCTCACCCAGGGCCTCGAACCCCAGGGCAAGGTTCAGAACCCACTCGGTTTTTCCGGAGCCCAACGCCCCGGTCACAGCGACCGCCTTGGGCCATTTTTCCAATGTAGAGGCGAACGACTGAAAGGATGACATCAACTGCTTGTAAATCTCACGCTCCGAGTCCTTCAATGAAGAATATCCCCCTTCTTCAGGCGGCTTCCCCTGGCCCATTCGGCGGCTTCCATTCGTCTTTTCCCTTCTGGCTGGACGACTAGAAGAACCACCGAGCCATTTGAAGCGGCCACAATCGGACATCCGTCTAAAAAGCCCACTATCTCTCCCGGGCGTCCGGAATACTGATGAAGAACGGCTTCCCATATTTTCAAGCGCTTGCCCTCGATCATTGCGTATGCACCGGGCGAGGGGTTCATGGCGCGGACCCTGTTAACGAAGTCCCTTGACGGGTCCGTCCAACGACATTCAGCCTCCTGTTTTTCAATCTTAGGCGCATAAGAGGCTATTTCAGAATCTTGCTCTCTAAACACACAACTCTCATCGCAAAGACATTCTACACCCTCTATGAAAAGTTTGCTACCTTTTTCTGCAAGAATCTCCAATATTTCTCCGGCGGAGGCGGTTTCGCCCAATTCCATCTTCTCCCGGAGCAGGATAGGCCCCGCGTCCATCTTGTCCACAAGCCTGAACAGAGACACGCCCGAGACTTTCTCTCCGTTGAGGAGGGCGCGCTGCACCGGAGCGGCGCCCCTGTACTCGGGCAACAGGGACGGGTGTATGTTGAGACACCCCCAGGCGGGCGTCGATAAGAAGGGTTCCCTGATCTTTTGTCCGAAATCGACTACCAAAATCGCACCAGGAGGGCATTCGGAGAGTTTTGTAGACAGAATTGACTCCTCGGAGACATTCGAGGAGTGAAGCACGCTTAACCTCAGATCGTCGCAGGTTTTTTCCACGGGAGAAGGAATTCTTTTAAGGCCTCTCCCTGCGCGCGAGGGTGGATTTGTGACGATGAGATCGAAATCAACGTGTTTTACAATATGACGCAGGCAATCCGCGGCGAAGGCGCCGGTTCCGAAGAACCACAACCGGGGCTTCCCCCCTGTATCCGGCATCATATGGCATTCTCCGCCTTTTCAGCTCGCCTGTCCTTCATAAGCTTCTTTTTTGCCATCGTCCGCTTCATCGGGGAGAAGTGATCGATCAAAAGCCTTCCCTCCAGGTGGTCCATCTCGTGAAGGAAGGCCCTTGCCAAAAAATTCTTGACGGTTGTCTCATGCTCGACTCCTGCAAGATCCTTGTGACGTATGGTTATCCTGGATGGGCGCTTCACCGTCCCGAAAATTCCCGGAAAGCTAAGACAGCCCTCCTCGGCCTCATGCTCTCCCTCGGAGGAAAGCAGAACGGGATTTACAAGGACATGAAGCTTCTCCTCGTACATCACCACCGCGACTCGCTTGGAAACCCCCGCCTGCGGCGCGGCCAGTCCGACTCCGTCGTGGATACGCATCAGGCCGACCATCTCTGCGACCAGATCCGCAAGGTCCTTGTCGAAAACATCCACTTCATCTGTTTCCTCACGCAACACAGGATCGGGAAAGACCCTGAGTCTAAGTGATTCCATATACCTCGCCGCTCTTTCTTATGAATATTGAAAAAAAGGGTCGTCCTTCCGGACGACCCCTCGCCTGTTAGTCCTGCATGGAGCCTCTTAAAAAGTCTCCGATCGTCACATTGGCCTCGCCATCGTTAGCGATGTTCCTCTGAGGCAGTCTATCGTGATCGTCCCTTTCGTGCCTCGCCCTGCCGCGGCGGTCCTCGTCGCGGTGCCTCGGAGAGTCATGGGAGGACTCCTCGAGGGCGCTGATACTCAGCCTCATCCTGCGCTCCGGCGGATTTATCTCGGTGACCCGGGCGAGCACCTCCTGCCCCTCCGTGAGGACGTCTCCGGGCTTGTCGACCCTCTTCGTGCTCAGCTGAGAGATATGGATCAGGCCCTCCACTCCCTCCTCTATCTCCACGAATGCGCCGAACTCCGCCAGCCGAACGACCTTCACCGTGAGATCCTGCCCCTTCGAGTACCTGTCGGCTATGCCGTCCCACGGGTCGTTGAGCTGCTTGTATCCGAGGCTCATGCGCTTCTTCTCCATGTCGACGTCGAGCACCAGCACCTCCACGTCCTGTCCCTTTCGAAGGACGTCCCTCGGGTGCTTGATCCTCGTCCAGCTGAGGTCTCCTATGTGGATCAGTCCTTCAATTCCCGGCTCCACCTCGACAAAGGCCCCGAACTCGGTGACGTTTGTCACGAGCCCCTTCGTCCTGTCGTTCCTGGACCACCTCGAGGACGCGGTCGTCCACGGATCCTCCTGTGTCTGCTTTATGCTCAGGGAGACTCGGTTGTTCTCTCGGTCGATCCCGATAACCTTGACACTGACCGGATCGCCCTTCTTGAACATCTCCTTGGGCTTTATATTTCTCTTCCACGACAGCTCGCTCATGTGGACCAGGCCGTCGATCGGGCCCACGTTCACGAACACTCCGAAGGAGGTGATGCTGCTTACCTCCCCGTCGATGATCGATCCTTCCTCGACGTTCGAGTAAAAGGTCTCCCGCTCGGCGGCCAGCGTCTCCTCGACGATGAGCCGTCTTGAAAAGACCAAGCGGTGCTTCCTCTTGTCCTTTTCAAGGAGCTTTACGTCGAACTCCTCGTCGACGAACTTGCCGGGATTTACTCCCCTGCCCTCCTCGGCCAGGTGAGAAATGGGGACGAACCCCTCCAGTCCGCAGCAGTCGACCATGAGCCCGCCCTTGACCTTACGGATGCCTTTCACCGTCATGACTTCGCTTTGGGCCAGTTTTTCCTCGAGTTCATTCCAGCGTCGGTCGAACTCGCATCTCCAACGGCTGACATGAAGCTGTGCCTCTTCGCCGTGGCGAATGCTTACCACCTGCACCTGGATTTTTTCCTCGACCTTCGGCTCGTCGTCGGCTTCCACCAGGACCCTATGCGACCACTCCTTGGTGGGCAAAAAGCCCTCGCACTTGTAGCCCACGTCGACAAGCCAGCCTCCGTCGACCTCGTTCACCACCGTACCGGCGACTACTTTTCCCCTATGGATCTCCTCAACCTCGCCGTACTGCTCCAGGATGCTCTCCATAGTCTCCTGAGGTTCGACCACCTCTGCGCTGTTACCGTACTCCTCCGAGGTCTCGACGTCCGTTGCGTGGAGCTCCTCATTAATAATTTCTTCCATCATAACCCTTCCATCCCCCTTGGCTCCTGCGAAGTCTCAATGGCGTGTTTTACTTCTTCTATCAGCCAGTCCGGTGTGCTGGCGCCGGCTGCTATTCCCAATCTTGTTTTATCGGCGAGCCACTCCGTCGAAAGCTCGCCTGCATGCTCTATCCAGAGCACGTCGCACTGGTTGCCTCTGGCAATCTCCACCAGCTTGGTGGTGTTCGCGCTGTTTCTTCCACCAACGACGATAAGGCCGTCGATCCTGGACGTTATATCCCTGACCGCCTCCTGCCTCTGGGTCGTCGCGCCGCATATCGTGTTGAACACCCTTAGTTCGCGAGTCCGAGGCACCAGTATAGCCGTAGCGGCGGCCAAAAACTCCACTTTCTGGGTAGTCTGGCATATCACTCCCAGCTTGTCCCTTGCGTTCAGGGCCTCGACCTCGTCAAGCGAGGATGCGACCATGACTTCGCACCCAGCGCACCCGACGATCGCCTGAACCTCCGGGTGTCCCGGGTCGCCCAGAACGAGTACTTCGTAGCCTTCCCCCGAGAGGAAAGCCGCCTTGTCCTGGGCATTTTTGACAAAAGGACATGTGGCGTCCGTGACATTCGCGGCACCGCACCTGGCGACTAGATTCTCTTTAAGCGACGGCGGCGCTCCGTGTGCGCGGACGAACACGTATGAACCGGGCGGTATGTCCTCTATCCGGTCGACTACTTTCAGGCCCTTCCTCGTGAGGCGCTGAACCTCCTGAGGGTTGTGAATCGGCATCCCCAAAGAGTATACCTTGACCCCGTCAGCCGTTTCAACGCACTCTTCAACGCGCTTTTCCAGGCTCTCGATCGCCCTCTTCACGCCGAAGCAGAACCCGGTCGGAGACACGACCTCGATCTCCCTTTCAAGCACCCTCGGTGGTGATTCGTCAGCCAAGGTGGCGCAGCGCCTCCCTTTCCATAGAGATGATCAATTCATCCTCCGTGCAATCATCCGTATCATACCATATTATCGGGGAAAACTTCCTAAACCAAGTCATCTGCCTTCGTGAAAAAGCTTTTGTCTGCCTCGCGTCGCTCTCCGCCGCCTCCTCCAGGGAACACTCTCCCCGCAGGTGTTCGATTATATCCTTGTAGCCGAAGCCCTGCATGGAAGGAAACCTCTCGTCGTACCCGTTCTCTAGGAGCCAGGCGACCTCCTCCACGAAGCCCGATGAAAACTGTTCTCGAACCCTCTCATCTATTCTTTCGAACAGAAGACGCCGTTCCTTTACTATGCCAAGGTAGAGAACGTCGTACCTGTGCGGTTCGCCCAGAGCCACCCTTTTCTCCCACGCATCCTCTACCCTCTCCCCCGTCAACCTGTGTATCTCGAGCGCCCGTACGACCCGCCTGACATCGTTGACGTGAAGCCTCTCCGCGCTGGTCGGGTCGACTGAGCGAAGCAGCGAATGCAGAGCGTCCGCTCCCTTTTCACGGGCGAACTCCTCCAGTTCTCTTCTGATCTCCTCGCTCTTCGGCAGCTCTGCTGAGAGCATCCCCTTGAAAAACGCCTCGAAAAAGAACGGAGTGCCGCCCGCGAGAAGCGGAACTCGCCCCCGAGCGAGAATCCTGTCGATCGCGTCCGAGCAACCAGTCGTGAAATCCGCCGCGGAGAACACCTGGTCCGGGTCTACAACGTCTATCATGTGGTGTATCACCCTTCTCCTCACGGAGAGGGAAATCTTGTCCGTGCCGACATCCAGGTACCTGTAGACCTGGCGCGAGTCGACTGATATCACCTCCGCCCCGATTCGTTCAGCCAGGGCTATGCTCGCCGAGGTCTTGCCGACGGCGGTTGGACCGACAATCGCGAGAACGGGTATGCGTGAGCTCACTGCTACTCCCTCCCGAAAAAAGATTCCAGCCTGTTCCGCTCTATCGTCAGCACCGTCGGCCGGCCGTGCGGACAGGTCCATGGCTGCTCGCACGCCTCCAGCTCTCGCCAGAGGGCAAGGCACTCCGCCGGGGAGAGCTCGTCGCCGAGCTTTACCGAAAGCCCGCATGCGATGGTGGCCAACCGCCTCCAGAGGACGTCCTTCAGTGGCATCCTAGTGTCCTCGGTCCACTCCAGGAGCACGGACCTCAGCAGCAGCACCGGGTCGTCCTCCATCCCCCTTCGCATCGTCGGATAACCTGCCAGGTGCAGCTGTCCATCGTCCTCGGCGAACAAGAAGCCGATGTCCTCGAGGGCCTCAAGGTGCTCCCGGACGGACGAGGAGAACGACGGGGGCAGAGGTATGGGAACTCCGCACATCTGAGTCGTCGGCTTGTCCCCGGACATTGCTCGCACACGTTCGTAGCCGATCCTCTCGTGAGCGGCGTGAGGGTCCATCAGCACGAGCGAGTCGTCCACTTCGAATACGGCGTAGCCGCCTCTGGTCGAGCCAAGAAACCGGACCCTCTCGTCGGAGGGACGATCCTCGGGAAAGCACGGGCCCGAAACAGCAGGAGATTCAGGGAACGGCTCGGTGGAAACCCTGTTGAACAGGTCCTCTTCCCTGGACATCGAGGGCCGCTGTCCCCGATAACCGGCGGTCCTAGCTCCGGACGGAGCGCGCGGACCGAACCTCTCGTATGAGGAAGGGGATCCTCCCGGCTGGATGGAGGCGGGTCTCCCCGACAGGATAAGAGCCACCTGCTGCACGGCGTCGAACACCTCCCCCGGATAGCGGAATCGCACCTCCGCCTTCGCCGGATGTATGTTTGCATCCAGCAGGTCCGAGGGAAGGGAAAAAAAGAAGGCCCAGTTGCCCGTAAGGGTACGGGTGAGAGACCCGGCCGCGCCCCTTACCAGAGAGTCGTTCACTATCCGCCCGTTCACGAAGACAGAGACAAGGCTCCTGGTCTTGCCGGGAAAGGGCATCCACCAGCATTCCAGCCTCATGTTGGTCGTCGACGCCTCGCACATCCTTAGGTCTCCGCCGGCGTAGGGGCCCCGGCCGGCCGCGCCCCCTCCCCATATGAGCCGGAACAGCGTCTCCCTGTCACCGTCGCCCGGGGAGGAAAAGACGCCCTTCCCATCCGTCCTGCCGGTGAAGGCGATTGACGGATATGCGGTGGCGAAGTCGCGCACGAGCGACAGGACCCGCCTGGCCTCGGTCGCGGCGGATTTCATGAACTTCCTGCGGGCTGGAAGTGTGTAGAAAAGATCCTCAACGGACAGACGCGTCCCCGGCTGAGCGGGCGTCTTCTCGTGGCGAAGGGTCCGCCCTCCCTCCACGAGCAGCAGCCCTCCCTCCTCGTCCTCCCTCCTGCGCGACCTGATCTCCATGCGGCTCACTGCGGCGATGCTGGCCAGCGCCTCCCCCCGGAAGCCGAGCGAGGTCAGGGCCTCCAGCTCCTCCACGCTGCCGATCTTGCTGGTCGCATATCTTGCCGCGGCCAGGGGCAGGTCGTCGAAGGAGATGCCGTGACCGTCGTCCTCCACCACAATTCGAATCTTCCCCCCCTCGACGAGGGAGACGGAGATAGCGGAGGCGTTTGCGTCGACGGCGTTCTCGACGGCCTCCTTGACGACGGAGGAGGGTCGCTCTATCACCTCTCCCGCCGCGATGCGGGAGTAAACGTCCTCTGGTAGAAGGGAAATGGTCAATTCAACGCCTCCTTGCACTTTTCCACGAGGGAGTACAGCAGCTCCAGCGCCCTGAAAGGCGTGAGCTCGTCCGGCGACAGAGAAGCGATCTCCTCGATTATCCCCGTGCTCTCCGGAGCAAAGAGGGTGAGCTGCCTCGGCCCCTCTGGATCGGATTTTTTTTCGACCGGCGGAGCGACCACGCACCTCTCGTCTTTCTCGAAGAGCTGGAGAAGCTCGAACGCCCGTTTGAGCACCTCCCTTGGAAGTCCGGCAAGTCGGGCTACCTCTATTCCGTAGGATCGGTCCGCGCTCCCCTTCTCCACCTTGTGTAGAAAGAATATGCCCTCTTCGTCCTCCTTGACCGCCATGTTCAGGTTCTCCAGCTGGGGGTATCGCTCCTCCAGGCACGTGAGCTCGTGGTAGTGGGTCGCGAACATCACCCTCGGCGTTCGCCCGCAGCCGTCGCACAGGTGCTCGAGCACGGCCCAGGCTATGCTCATGCCGTCGTATGTGGACGTGCCTCGACCGACTTCGTCCAGTATCACGAGGCTCCTGTCCGTCACGTTGTTGAGTATGTTCGCCGTCTCCACCATCTCCACCATGAAGGTGCTCGCCCCTCGGGCCAGGTCGTCCCTCGCCCCGATGCGGGTGAAAATCCGGTCGCACAGCCCCATCGAAGCATGCTCGGCCGGCACGAAGCTCCCTGTCTGGGCCATTACGGCCAGCAGAGCGGCTGTCCTGAGATAGGTCGACTTTCCCGCCATATTCGGCCCGGTTATCAGGGCGACCCTCTTCCCAACGCTTCGCAGAGAGATGGAGTTCGGCACGAAGGGAAGATCGCCCAAGCACTCCTCCACCACCGGGTGACGGGCGTTCTTAATCACCAGGTCGCAGTCGTCGTTCAGTTCGGGCCTTACGTAGCCTCTTTCCGTGGCGACCACGGCGAATGACGCCAGCACGTCGAGGGCCGAGAGAGAGACGCCGAGAAATTGGATGTCCTCCACGCGCGACAGGACCCGCTCCACCAGCGTATCGTACAGATCGCCCTCCCGCTCCGAGATCTCTAAGGAGGCGGACTCGATCCTCTCTTCGAGGTCCTTCATCTCCTCCGTTATGAAGCGCTCGGCGTTGACCAGGGTCTGCTTTCGGATGAACCAGTCGGGCACTTCGACGCCGGAGTTCAGAACCGCCCTGCTCACCTCCATGTAGTACCCGAAGACCCTGTTGTAGCCCGCCTTGATCCTGGGTATGCCCGTCGTCTGCTGCACCTGCTCCACGTATTCGTTCATGGTCTGCGACGCGCTCGCCTCCACCTCGCGCCATTCGTCCAGCACCCGGTCGTAGCCCCTTCGTATGATCCCCCCCTGGGACCTGTTCCTGGGCAGGTCCTCCTCGAGCGACGAGTTCAGCTCGTCCCCCAGGTCTGCGAAGTCCGCGACCCTGTCGGTCCAGTGCCCGGGAGGAGAGCCCTCGCACAGGGAGAGTATCGAGGGCAGCAGAGACAGGGTGTCCCGGATCGCGCCCAGGTCCCTCGGGGTCCCCGCGCCGAGGCTGAGCCGCGACGATGCCCGTTCGACGTCCCGGCAGCCTCCGAGAAGATCGCGCAGGGAGTGCAGCTCCGCCCTGTTCGATGCAAGCCACCCGACTGCGTCCTGCCTGCGCCCCAGCTCCTCCATGTCAAGCAGCGGCCTCAGCAGCCACTCGGCAAGAGTTCGCCTTCCCATCGGGGAGCGGCACCGGTTCAGGGTCCGGAATAGAGTCGGCTCGCCCTGCCCTCCGTCCAGGAGCTCCAGGTTCCTGGCGGTCGGCAGGTCGATGTGCATGTACTTGGAGAAGAGAAGTGGACGAGCGCTCGTGACGTATTTCGCGGCGGTAAACTGGGTCTCCTGGAGGTATTCGAGCACCGCCGACGCGGCCCCCGCCTCCGGCGAGTCGTCTTCTAGGCCGAACGAGGCGAGGGTTGACGCTCCCCATAGCTGCAGCAGCCGCCTGGTCCCCTGCACAGGGTTGAAGAACTCTTCGTCCCTCTGGACCGGGTGGCAGTCGGCGACCAGGTGCGCCCAGTCGGACGGCTTCAGCGAGGGCGGGTGCAGAAGCTCTCCGGGGGAGAAGGAGCCCAATATCGACGCCGCCTCGCCCCCGGGAAAAACCCCCGCCTCCAGTCGCCCCGTCTCGACCGACAGCAGTGCTACCGCCAGGTCCTTCCCGGCCCTGCATACGGCCGCGAGCCTCCCGCCCGTGCCCGCCTCCTCCGGCACGAAGGTGCCCGGAGTGACCACCCGCACCACCCTTCTGTCGACCAGACCCTTGCCGTCCGGCTCGGTCACCTGCTCGCAGATCGCGACCTTGTGACCCGCCCCGACGAGTCTGGCCAGATAGCCGTTGACCGAGTGCCAGGGCACGCCCGCCATCGGGATGTTCCTCTCCGCGTCCCTCGCGGTCAGGGTGATGTCCAGGATGGCCGATGCCTTCACCGCGTCGTCGAAGAACATCTCGTAGAAATCGCCCATCCTGAAGAACAGAATGCAGTCAGGATACCTGCCCTTCCACTCGAAGTACTGGGTCAGCATCGGCGTCATCTTCAGGTCGGCCGGCCTTGCCG
Source organism: Synergistaceae bacterium (assembly GCA_012521675.1). Lineage (NCBI taxonomy): Bacteria > Thermotogati > Synergistota > Synergistia > Synergistales > Synergistaceae > Synergistaceae bacterium. The sequence continues at coordinate 12,620 of JAAYLU010000041.1, forward strand.
AACCCCCCGCCCGCGCCGCGCCCGGGAGGCTCACTGCCGACTCCCCCTGTCAAGCCAGCTCTGCAGGATCACCGCCGCCGCCACCTTGTCGACCTTTCCCTTTCTGTCCCTCCTGGAGACGTCACCCTCGATCAGCGCTCTGGTCGCGATCGCCGTCGAGAACCGCTCGTCGTGCAGCTCCACCCTCAACGAGGGGTAGCGCTCGGCGAGAGAGAGAGCGAGCTCCTCCGTCCGCGCCGCCTCCGGCCCCCTCTCCCCTCCCGTCCGAATGGGAATCCCCAGCAGGAGCACCTCCGGGTCGTACTTCTCGATCAGACCGTCCAGCTCGTCCAGCCACCCGGCCGTAGCATTCAACACGGCGATCCCCTGGGCGAACATACCCAGGGGATCGCTCACGGCAACCCCTATGCGGACAGTGCCTATATCCAGGGCCAGGGCCCGTCTCCTCATTCGCCGGCCTTCCCGCCCGCCTGGCTTTCGACCATTCCCGGCAGAGCCTTGAAGAAGTCCTCCAGGGCGGCGAGGTTCTTTCCCCCGCCCTGCGCCATGGCGGGCCTTCCCCCTCCTCCGCCTCCGAGGATGGCGGAGCCCTCCTTGACTATCTTGCCGGCGGATATGCCCCTATCCAGAGCCTTCTTGTCCGCCATCGCCACGATGATGGCGTTCCCGTCGGCAACGGAGGCCAACACCACGACCTTGCCCTCGCCCTGCGGCTCGTCGCCCGCCTCCGCCTTCCCGGGTCTCTTATTCAGCAGCCTGTCGCCCATCTCGCGCAGCGCCTCCGCGTCCACCCCGTCGAAGCGAGCGAACATCACCTTCACTCCCCTGGCGGACGCACGTCGCAGGGAGCTCTCCAGCCTGGAGCCGAGGTTGCTTATCTTCATCTCCTCGATAGCGCGGGACAGGGACTTCACCTCGCCCATGAGGTTCTCCACCTTCTCGTGGACGTTGGCCTCGTCCGACGACAGAAGCCCGGCCAATGCCGCCAGTGTCCTCCAGGAGCGCTGGAACGCCGCCAGAGCCTCCATCCCCGTCACTGCCACGATCCGGCGAGTCCCGGAGCCGATGCTCTCCTCCTTAAGTATCTTGAAGAGTCCGATCTCGCCCGTGGAATCGACGTGCAGCCCGCCGCAAAGCTCGGACGAGAAGTCCGAGATCCGCACGACGCGAACCACGTCGTCGTACTTCTCCTCGAAGAGGGCCTTGGCCCCCTCCTCCCTGGCGTGCTCCATGTCGGTCTCTATGACCTCCAGCGCCTCGTTGGAGAGTATGCGGGCGTTGACCTTCCTCTCCACCAAGTCTATCTGGTCGCGGGTCATCGGCTCGAAGTGGGTGAAGTCGAAGCGGAGCACCTTCTCGCCCACCAGTGAGCCCGACTGGCGCACGTGCCCGCCCAGCACCCGCGCCAACGATTCGTGCAGAAGGTGGGTCGCGGTGTGGTTGCGCCTTATCGCGCGCAGTCGCTCGGCGTCGACGCAGGCGTGAACCGTGTCCCCGACTCTGAGTCTCCCCTCGACGACCTTGACCGAGTGGACAGTCAGCCCCTTGTCGCGCATCACCGTGTTCAGCACCTCCACCTTGAGGCCTTCGCCGCCGAGCATCCCGGTATCCCCGACCTGGCCGCCCCTCTCAGCGTAGAAGGGAGTGCGGTCCAGCACCACCTCCGCCTCCTCCCCCGCGTCGACCGATTCCACCCGGCCGCCGGCGGAGATCAGCGCCTCCACTGTGGACATGGCCGAGCAGTCCGAGTAGCCGATGAACTCCGTATCGCCCAGCGTCTCGTTCAGCTCCGTGTACACGTCGCCTGTCATCTCGCTCATCTTCTGCTTGCTCGACGCCCTCGCCCGCTCGCGCTGAGCCTGCATCTCCCTGTCGAACTCCTCCCGGTTCATCGTGAAACCGTTCTCCTGAACCATCTCGTCCGTCAGCTCCGGGGGGAAGCCGTAGGTATCGTACAGCTCGAAGGCCACCGCGCCCGACAGCACCTTTTCGCCGGATGAGCGAAGGCGTGACATCTCCGACTCTAGCAGCTCCGTTCCCTGCTGAAGAGTGTGTCCGAAGCGCTTCTCCTCCACGCTGATGATCTGCTCGACCATCAGGCGGTTGTCGATTATCTCCCTGTAAGGGTCGCCCATCAGCTCTATGACGTCCGGCACGAAGTCCAGCAGGAATGGACGATCCACACCGAGCAGCCGTCCGAAACGTGCAGCCCGCCGCAGAAGCCGCCTCAGGACGTAGCCTCGTCCGTCGTTGGACGGCAGGATGCCGTCGGCTATCATGAAGATCACCGAGCGCACGTGGTCCGCTATGACCCTTGCCGCCAGGTCATGCCCCTGGTCGTCGCCGTATGTTATCCCTCCGAGGGAACAGGCCCTGTCCAACAGAGGCCGGAAGAGGTCGGTCTCGAAGTCCGTTCGCACCCTCTGGACCACGGAGGCCAGCCGCTCAAGCCCCATCCCCGTGTCGATGTTCTTCTTCGGCAGGGGGACGAGAGTTCCGTCCTTCTGCAGGTCGAACTGGGTGAAGACCAGGTTCCAAATCTCCAGGTACCTGTCGCAGTCGCACCCGACGGCGCACTCGGGCCTTCCGCACGAGTACTCGGGCCCCTGGTCGTACATGATCTCCGAGCAAGGCCCGCACGGGCCCTGGCTTCCCATGAACCAGAAGTTCTCGTCCTTGTCGAAGCGGGAGATCCGATCCTCGGGAAGCCCGACCTCCCTGTGCCAAACGTCGAACGCCTCCTCGTCCTCCAGGTAGATGGTCGCGTACATTCTATCCGGCTCAAGCCCTATATGCTCCGTCAGAAACTCCCACGCCCATGTTATGGCCTCGCGCTTGAAGTAGTCCCCCCATGCGAAGTTGCCGAGCATCTCGAAGAAGGTGTGATGCCGCGCCGTGCGCCCGACGTTCTCTATGTCGTTCGTCCTGACGCACTTCTGCGACGTCACCGCCCTCGGTGTCTCCGGCTTCCGTATCCCCAGGAAGTAGGGTTTGAACGGGACCATCCCGGCGATTGTGAAGAGCAGCGAAGGATCGTCGGGGATCAGCGAGAAGCTCGGGACATGCCTGCTGCCTTTCGAAACCCAGAAGTCAATAAACAAAGAACGAATATCCCTGCCCGATCTCCACTGCATTTCTCTGCGCCTCCCGTGATAAAAACTCTTTCCTCGGCGGCCCCTACGACAGCAGGTCCGCCCTCGCCCTTTCAGCCTTTGCCATGATCTCCGCCCGGTCCATCGTCGGGAACTCCCCGTCACGGTAGACCCACCTGCCGGCGACCATGGTTCCGCACACATCCGCTGACGAGCCGGCGTACACTATGTACAGAGCCGCATTCTCCTCGTCGATCCCCACGTAGTGAGGCCTGTCCAGGTCCACAAGCGCCAGGTCGGCCGCCCAACCCTCGCGTATCAGCCCGCACTTATCGAAGCCCAGCCCCGCCGCGCCCTCTAGTGTCGCCATCCGCAGAGAATCCCGCGCCGAGAGGGCGGTCGGGTCCTTCTGTATTCCCTTGTGAAGCAGAGCCGCGCAGCGCATCTCCCCCCACACGTCCAGGCGGTTGTTGCTCGCCGCCCCGTCCGTGCCGAGGGCTATCTTCCTCGTCCTGGCCGCAAGCCCGGAGAGATCCATCACCCCGCTGCCGAGCTTCAGGTTGCTGTTCGGGTTGTGGGCCACCGTCATGTGGGAGAAGTCCACCCTGTCCAATACCTCCGGGTCCAGCCAAACACAGTGGGCCAGGATGGCGAAGGGAACCTCCAGGAGCCCGCTCGACTCGATGTACTCCTCCACCGTCGTCTTCAGCTCGTCCCTGAAGTAGGCCAGCTCCCACTCGGCCTCCAGGAAGTGAAAGTGTACGCCGAGGGAGCGCTCCGCCGCCGCCTCGCATATCCTTCGGACCATCGGCAAGGGCACGGTGTAGGGGGCGTGCGGCCCCAGCTGAACAGTCACCATATCCCTGTGGTCCTTCCAGGTCTCGGCGAGCTGCAAGCTCTCCCTCAGTTTCTCCTCGTCGTCGCCCACCATGCCCCTGCAGGCCGCGCAGCGCATCCCCGCCTCCAGCGAGGCCTCTACGACGGCGTCCATCTCGAAGTACATGTCAGCGAAGGCGGTGACCCCGTTCGCCGCCATCTCAAGAAGAGCGGCCTTCGTCCCCCACAGGATGTGATCCCTGGTCAGCTTCGCCTCGGCGGGCCAGATCTTCTCCTCCAGCCACTCCTTCAGAGGCGACTCCTCGCCGACGCCCCGAAGCAGGCACATAGCCGCGTGGGTGTGCGCGTTCACGAAGCCCGGGATCAGCGCCTTGCGCCCCCCGCAGTCGATCAGTTCGTCGCCCGGTCCGGCCTCCAGCCCGTCTCCGATGGCCGACAGGCGACCCTCGTCGACCCTCGCGGAGCAGAGTTTGCCCCGCTCCATCTCGCCGTCGAGGATAAGAACGTCCTTGAAAAGAGTCGCCATCTCTACTCCTCCCAGCTCCTCATGTACTCCTCCTGCTCGTCGGTCATGCTGTCGAGCTTGATCCCGAGGGAGTCCAGCTTCATCTTCACCACGCTCCTGTCGATCTCACGAGGCACGTCGTGGATCCCTGGGTTCATCCTGTTTCGCGACATGTATATGGTCGACTCCAGCTGCAGGGCGAAGCTCAGGTCCATTATCTCTATCGGGTGACCGTCGGCGCAGGCAAGGTTCACAAGACGCCCCTCGCCTAGCAGGTGCAGCCTCCGCCCGTCGCTCATCACGTAGGACTCGATTCCGGGGCGAGGCCTCTCAACGGATGTCGCCAGGTTCGCCAGGTCTTTCTTGCAGATCTCGACGTCGAAGTGACCCGCGTTCCCGAGCAGGGTGCCGTCCTTCATCGCCTCGAAGTGCTCCTTTCGAATGACCCTCGTGTTGCCGGTCAGGGTCAGGAAGATATCCCCCCGAGGGGCGGCGTCCGCCATCCCTGTCACCTCGTAGCCGTCCATCAGGGCCTCGAACGCCCTGTGCGGATCCATCTCCGTCACTATCACCCTTGCGCCCATCGCCGAGGCCCTCATAGCCACCCCCCGGCCGCACCAGCCGTAGCCCGCTATCACCACAGTCTTGCCCGCGACCAGCATGTTGGTCGTCCTCATCAGCCCGTCCATCACCGACTGGCCCGTGCCGTAGCGGTTGTCGAACAGGTACTTGCTGTGAGCGTCGTTGACCGAGATCACGGGGAAGGCAAGCACTCCCTGCTCCGCCATCGACCTCAGGCGCTTGATGCCGGAGGTGGTCTCCTCGCATGCGCCCCGTACCTTGGGCAGAAGATCCTTCATCTCGGTGTGCAGCAGGGCGCAGAGATCCGCGCCGTCGTCCACCACCACGTCCGGCCCGACCGCAAGGGCGGCTCTCGCGTTGGCGAAGTACTCCTCCGTGGTCATGCCGTTCCTGCTGAAGACGGAGACCCCGTTCTTCACCAGCCCGGCGCAGACGTCGTCCTGCGTGGACAGCGGGTTGCTGCCCGCCGCGACGACCCTCGCTCCCAGCTCCTTCATCAGGATGAGCAGGCATGCCGTCTTGGCCTCCAGGTGCAGGCAGGCGGAGATGGTCAGCCCCTCCAGGGGGCGCTCGTCCTCGTACTTTCGCTTCAGGCCGTCGAGCACCGGCATATATCGCCTCGCCCAGTCGATCTTCCTCTCGCCCGCCGGGGCGAGGGCTATGTCCGAGATATTATAATCCATAGAAAAGCTATTCCTCCTGTCGGGATAGTAACGAGGCTATGCCCTCCTCGAAGGGGGGCCTGACGACGCCCTTGTCCGTGATGATCGCGCTTATCAGCGACGCGTCCGTGACATCGAAAGCCGGGTTCCAGATCGAGTAGTCGTCCGGCAGAAGCCCGCCCGAGGGCAGTCTCCGGACCTCGTCTTCGTCCCGCTCCTCGATCGGGATGGCGTCGCCCGAGGCTATGGACGGGTCGAAGGTGCTCAGGGGAGCGGCTACATAGAAGGGAACCCCGAAATGGCGCGCGAGAACGGCGTGGGTGCAGGTGCCTATCTTGTTAGCCGTGTCTCCGTTGGCGGCTATCCTGTCCGCGCCGACTATCACAGCGTCGATCCGCCCCTCCCTCATCAACGCTCCGGACATCGAATCGCATACCAGGGTGACGTCGATTCCGTCCTGCATCAGCTCCCATACCGTGAGCCTCGCCCCCTGGAGAAGGGGCCTCGTCTCGCACGCATACACCTTGACCCTCTTCCCTGTGTCCCTGGCGGAGCGGATGACCCCCAGAGCCGTGCCGTGTCCGCCCGTGGCCAGTGCTCCCGCGTTGCAGTGGGTGAGGATCGCGCACTCTTTCGGAAGCAGTTCCGCCCCCGCCCTGCCCATGAACAAGTTGCCCTCCAGGTCCTCCCTGTGGATGGCGAACGCCTCTGCTAAGAGGGCGTCGAAGAGCTCATCGTCGGGGGTTTTCTCCATCCGATCCTCGATTCGTTTCAACGCCCAGAAGAGGTTCACCGCCGTCGGGCGGGTCGAGGCGAGGCGCTTCACCGCCGCAAGAGCCGCCTCCCTCCCCCCGGGGGCCTCCAGCGCAACACCGTAGGCCGCGGCGATTCCGATGGCAGGCGCCCCTCTGACGGCGAGCGTATCGATCGCTTTAGCGACGTCCTCGGCGCTGACGCAATCCATGTACTCGACCGACACGGGGATCTTCCTCTGGTCGAGCAGGCGCAGACGGTTATCAACCCATGCAATCGGCGGGAGAAGCATCATATTTCTCCATCCGCCGGGTCGCCCGGGAGGGCGCTCCCGGACAAGGTCGAAGAGAGAATCTCCGCCTCCGCCTCGCCATCCCTGAAGCGCAGCCGCAGCTCGTCCCTCTCGCGAAGCTCCGCGGCGCTCAGCACGGGTGCGCCCTCCTTCTCGCACATGATAAAACCTCTGCCCAGGGCCTTCAAGGGGGAGAGCCCGTCGAGGGAGGCCGCGCATTCCCCCAGCCGGTTTCCGGACTCGGCGAGCGATCTCTCCATCGACGCCCCCAGCCTGGTCCCGTAAAGCCTCAATGCCGACTCCGAGTCAGCCGCGTACCCTGCAAACGCCCTTGAGGCCCTTGAGAAGAGCGAGTCCACCGAGCGCTGCGACCTTGAAAAGGCCAGCTCGAGGGCAGACCGGGCGGAGTCGGACCTGTGAGACAGGAGGCGAAGCAACGATCGGCTGTCCGGGAAGACCAGCTCCGCCGCCGCCGACGGGGTGGGCGAACTGTGATCCGCCGCCAGGTCCGACAGGGTCTCGTCTATCTCGTGCCCGACCCCGGTGACCAATGGGACGGCCGACGCGCCGACGGCCCTGACCACCCTCTCGTCGTCGAAGGGCGCAAGGTCGTCACGTGCTCCTCCTCCACGCACCAGCAGCACGCAGTCGAGATCCCGAACCAGCCCCGTCCGGGCGAGGGCGGCGACTATCGACTCTGGCGCCTCGTACCCCTGGACGACCGCCGGGATCAGGACAATCTCGCAGGAGGGCATCCGCTTCGACGCGACCGCCAGCACATCCCTCAGCGCCGCCCCCGTCGCGGATGTCACCACCGCTACCTTTTCAGGGTACGGTGGCAGGGGGCGCTTAAGCTCCGGCGAAAAAAGCCCCTCGGCCTCCAGCCTGGCCATAAGCTCCAGGCGGGCTCGCTCCGCGGCACCCTTGCCGACAGGGACCATTCGCCTCACCAGCAGCTGGTAGGCGCCCCTGGGCGCATATACAGAGACAGATCCCTCTGCTATCACCTCGTCGCCGTTAATAGGCCACTTCGGTATATGGATGGCGAAGCTCCTGAACATGGCGCAGGAGATCCGGCTCTCCACTCCCAGCAGAGTGAAGTAGACGTGCCCGCTCGTGTGCTTCTTAAGCTCGCTCACCTCACCGAGAACTCCGACCGACTTCATCAGCGGGTCCTTCAGAAAGAAGGACGATATTCGCGACGTAAGCTCGTCAACCGGGATTGTCTTCGCCATCGTGCTCTCCCTCGTGGTCATAATTCCGGACGATCCTGCCAAGCGCTCCATTGACGAACCTGCCGGACTCCTCGGTCCCGAAGACCTTGACGAGCTCGACAGCCTCGGATATCGCCACTGGCACCGGCGCGGCCTTCACGATCAAACACTCGTAGATGCACATCCGCAGCGCGGCTCGGTCCACTGCGACCATTCGCTCTGGCCGCCAACCCGTCACAAACTCGCGGATGATCGAGTCGATCTCCATGCGTTTCTCCCACGCGCCGGCCGTCAGCATTCGCGCGTACCCCTCCACCTCTTCGTCATCGTTTGAGAAATAGAGCTCGAAGGCCTGTTCGGGAGTCTGGTTCTCACGGAGGTCGAGGGAATACAACAACTGAAGCGCCATCTCGCGTGATCGATGACGCTTCTGAGGTAAAAACCCGCGGCTCAATTCACTACCTCCCCGCCCTGCTCCTTAGTTTTCTCAAAAGCTCCGCGCCCTTGGAGGACCTGAAAAACAGGAACCCCGAGATGATCACGCAGCCCCAGAAGAGAGCCCAGAGCAGCGCCGAAACCCCCTCCTTCAGAAGAAGCGTCAAAAACGCGAAGGCTATGGCCCAAAGCAGAGGTTTGCTGACTATCGACACAAGCTTCTCGTCCGGCACAAAGGCCGACTTCGTTGTCTCCACCCAAGAGATCCGCACGGAGAACCCAATCTCTGAAAAAGCGCCTCCAAGCCTTGTCTCTAGTTCGCTGATAGCCGATGGTTCGACAGAGGCCGGTCTGGTAACGACAAGAAAGAGAGTGTTGTCCGCCGAGGTGAGGGTGGCCTGCGTGCATTTGAAGGGTTTTTCGCAATACGAGCTCACGAACTCGCATATCCCCTCCTGCGAAATCTGTATGGTACCAAGAGACGTTCGCTTCCAAAATAGATACATTCACTTCACCTCTGCGCATAAAGGGGCTCCATATCATCGAGAGCCCCCTTTCAAGGTTCAAATATTCAAGACAAAAATCGCGCTTCAGCGCGCACCTTATAGACCCTTCACTCAGGGCTGAGTGGAGCGTTCCGGCTCGGACGCCTCCTCCTCCGACTGCCTGTCGTCGTTTCTCTCCTCCTCGGATGCGCCCTCGACCTGCACGGGCCGCTCCTTGAAGTATATGCCCTGAACGTTCACATTTACCGCCTTGACCTTGTACCCGGTGTACTCCTCGATATTCTTCTTGATCTGCTCCTGGACGTCCCATGCCATGTCCGGGATGCGGATGCCGAACTTCACCATGATATAGACGTCCACGCTCGCGGTCGGGTGCGCGCCGTCCTCCAGCACGACCCTCACTCCCTCGCTTGACTTTCTGCCGATCCCCAGCTTCGATGCTATGCCGGGACTTGCCGGCTGTACCCCGTCGATCGAGGCAAGAGTCTTCTTCGCAAGCTCGGACAGCACATCCTCGCTAATATGAACCAGTCCCGTGACGCTCTCCTCGGAAGGCGCCTCGAAATCGACCGTTTCTTCGAAGACCCCTTCGGATTCATAATCATCATCGAAAGCGTCCGATTCCAGGTTCTTGTTCAGATCATCCATGTCGCAGCCTCCCCTCCAAACTTCAATTCATAATCACTATGACTGCTCTTCGGGTTGTTCGAAGACGCCGCCGCAGCCCGGGCACTCCAGGCTCTCCTCCAGCTCGTACTCGTCCGGCCTATAGTAAAACACGTAACCGCAGAGCGGACAAGTTACTGAGACGTAGTTCGCGTCGAATTCACCGTCCTCGAACTCGGCGTCGTCGTCCATTTCGAACTCGTCCTCTCCCGTGAGCTCCCCCACAGTCCTCTCGAGCGCGTCCAAATCCTCGTCCAACAAGGCACAGTCATCCGCGAGGTCATCGTAGAGAGCACGCTGCTCCTGAATCAGCTCGTCGTGCTCCGCAACCTCAAGAGAGAGCGCTTCCAGCGCGTCAACAACAGCCCCGAAAATCTTGCACTGCCCTTCGTTCTCGTCCGGCGCCACGCCGTCGAGCAACCCTTTGAGATAGGCTATCTTTTCCCGAGCGCTCATCTCGTAGACCTCCCTGCAATGATTATTTTTTCGCCCGTTCCAGGTATGTCCCCGTGCGCGTATCGACGACCACTGTATCGCCGACATTTATAAAAATCGGTACGGTCACCGTCAGGCCCGTCTGAAGGGTCGCCGGTTTTCCACCGCCCGAAACCGTGTCCCCCTTGAAGCTGGGAGGTGTGTCCGTCACCTCGAGTTCAACGCTCTTCGGCATCTCTATTCCCATGATGCGCCCCTCGTGGAACTCTATCTGGACCTCCATGTCGTCGACCAGGTAGTTCACGACGTCTCCCAGGATGTCCGCCGATATATGGAGCTGCTCGTAGGTGGCGAGATCCATGAAGACGTAGTCCTCCCCATCCCTGTAGCTGTACTGCGCCGGTTTGTCGTCGAAGACCACCCTCTCGAACCTCTCGCCGGAGCGGAAGGAGTTCTCCACTATCGAGCCGGTATCCAGGTTCTTCAGCTTGGTCCTGATCGTAGCACCCCCTCGCCCCATCTTATGATGCTGATAGTCGACGACCTCCCAGATCCCGTCCTGCCACATGATCTTCATCCCTGAGTAGAAGTCCGAAGTATCCACAATCTGCGCCATATATTCTACCTCCTAAAAAGCTCCAGGGCGTCCCAGAGCCCATAAGCATAAAAAAGAAACGGTTGAAAAAAGCTATTTCAGAGTGAACTGCTCCACCGGGCCGTCCGGCGTGGTCAGGATATACGGGATCACGATCATCGCCACCTCGGACTTGTCGCGCGTGTCCCTCCTGTACTTGAAGAGCTCTCCCAGGAGAGGGATGTCGCTCAGCACCGGAATCCTGCCTCGCTCCGACCTCTTGACGTCCTTGTGAAGGCCTCCGACGACGAATGGCTCTCCGTCCCTGACGCGGATCATCGTCGTCACCTCCCGGTTCGACGTCTGGGGGAACTCCTCGCCCGCCTGACCCTTGTAGGTGCCGATTATCTCCCCGGTCTGAATCTTCAGCTCCACCGTGACGACCATATCCCTGCCGACCGTTGGGGTGAACTCCAGGATCGGCCCTACCTCCTTCTCGCTCCATGTCGGGTTCCCCGCCTGGTCGCGCTCGGAGATGTACGGGTAGTTCTCCACCAGTTTAATCGTCGCCTTCTTGCCGTCCAGCGTGATGATCGAAGGGTCGGCCAGGACCTTGCCCTTGTTCGTGGATATGATGGCGTTCAGGCCGAAGTCCAGCATCTTCGTCAGGTCGCCCTTCGCTATGTTCTCAAGCCCGTCGTCCACGCCGGGCGCGGGTCGGTTCTCCCCCGGCTTGTAGTTGTCCGGGTCGTCCGTGTATAGGTAGCCGAGCCCAAGCCCTCCCGAGCTGTAGTTCAGCCACCACTGGCTGTACACAGCGTCGATAAGGGTCTCAAGCTCGTCTCGGCCGGAGTCCGTCACCTCTATGATCCGGGCCTGGAGCATCACCTGGCGCCCCGGATGGTCCACCTGCTGAAGCACCCTCTCCACCTCGTGAAACCGCTCCGGCGAGCTTGTGACGTAGATCGTGCGCAGCCTCTCGTCCATCACGATGTTCGAGACGCCTGCCAAACTCTGGACCAGGCCCCCCGCCGCCTTGACGTCGGCGTAGGCGACCTTGAAGGCCCTCGTCGACTGCTTCCCCGTCGTCTTCGCGATGTTGTCCGGCGAGCCGACTATTATCGTCCTGCCGATGATCGCGTACCCCATGTCGTACATCCGCATGATGTAGCCCAGGGCCTCGTTGAGGGGCACGTCCTTCAGCGACATCGTGACAAGTGTGTTCGGCACCGAAGGATCCGCGACTATGTTCATACCCACGTAGTCGCCCAGCATCCTGAAAACGTCTCTCAGCTCTACGTCGCGAAGGTCGAAGGTGACCGGCGTCGTGCGAGTGAAGGGATCGTTGTAGTTGGTCGGCGGTGCGGGCTTCGGCTCGTAGAGAGCCGGCTGCTCCCTCTCGCGCGCCGCATGCCCGGTCGACTCGAAACGCAAGGCGAACCTGTTCGCCGGGGCGACTCCCTCGATGTTCTTCAGCTCCAGGGGGCTGTTCGTCCTGATCGTGAACACGACCGAGTCCTTCACCTGCTCCGCCTGAACGCCCTGCACCAGCGGGTAGTCGTACTGCCTGCCCCACTGCCCCGAGGCGAGATAGGCGGGCCTCGCGACGAAAGTAATCCTATCGCTCGTTCGCTCGGTGATCTCCGGGCGGGGCAGTCCCCCTCCCGTAAGAAGGAGCAGGACCTCGTGCGACCCCAGCTGTTGAACCGTCAGGCCGCCGATCGGCGGCAGCAGCTTTAGCTGCTCCTCCGTCGGCCCCTCGGCGGCGTCGGATATGCCCGGCACAAGACAGGCGAAAAGAAGAAAAACGAGGATACATGGAACAACGGCGACTCTCAACGATCTCCTCATCCGAAAATCCCTCCTAAAAGCCGGGCGCGATATCGATGTTCTTACCCGCCCATCTGACGGTCACTTTCTCCGGGGTGATCTTCACTATCCGCCCCTGTTTTTCAAGGAATGAGTATCCAGCCTTCACAATGATACCATTGCCGACGCCGTTTATGTCCATGATGGCGATGGATTCCTTGCCGACCACCATGATCGCGCGGACGAACATTATCGGAGGCAGGGCCTCCACGACGAGAGGCTCTATCAGCGGAACGTCGACTATGCCCGCTGAGGCCGCGCCTTTGGCGGAGGGCCTGGTCGCGACGAGGGGCTGCCTGTTTCCATCGACCAGGGATGCCGACGTCGCCTTGCTGCCGTGCCTCGCCTCCACGGAGGTCCTGAAGCTGTCGATGATGCTGTCGAGCCTCTTGCTGTCCTCCTGCGATTGGCTCGCCGGAGGCTTGGCTCTCACCTCCGCCTCGGCAGACAGGTCCACCACTTTCTTGAAGCCCCAGCCGAAAAAGACCGTGCCCCCAAGGAAGATCAGTATCAGCACCGTCCGCAGGTTGCGAAACGAGCCCTCTCCCGCCAGGAGTTTTTTCCAGAATGACTCTCGTCCAATAGTATCCAACATCGGCCCCACCTACTTTACTATGACCGATTCGACGATGGCGATGCCCTTGGCGCCCCCGTCGTCCATGGCCTCGATGCGAACCGAGGAGAGCCTCAGTGCGATCTTCAGATTGCGCCAGTCGGAAAGAGTCCTCACGAACGAGTAGTAAGGCCCCTGGAAATCCACCTGGACACCGTTACGCCCCTCTTTGGAGGAGGAGGGCTTCACCATGTCGCTCCTCAGGCCGTTGTCGGTGAGCTTCTGCTGAACCCAGGAGTAGAAGGCCACCTCGTTTTCGGGCAGCTCTATCTGGTACCTCTCCAGCCGTGCGATCGCCTTCTTGTAGACCTCGATCTGGCGGAGCTTCTCGTCTATCTGCAGCTCCGTCTGTTTCTTCTGTACCCGGAGGCTGTTCTCCACGGAGCGAAGCTCCTCCGTCTTCTTCATAAGAAAGAAGGAGCCGGCGATCATTCCAACGGAGATCAAAAGGATGATAAGAAACAAGATCGTGTCCCTTCTAGTCACTCTGCTCGCCCTCCTCTTCCATGAAAAGCTCGGACGGCGGATTGGCCGTCTCGAAGTCGTGCAGCGAACAGGCCAGCGAGAAATCGACCAGCGACTGCCCTCCCTTTGTCGCCCTGGATGTCACGGGGAAATCCACCGCCTTCACGACCGTCGCGTCCAGCAGCCCCTTGCCGAACTCGACTACGTCGTCCTCCTTGTAGGCCTTGCCCTGCAGGGTCGCCCTGCCGGGAAGGATGGAGATGTTCTGAATCCATACTCCGAGCGGCAGCGAAGACTCGAGCGCCTGGATTAACTCCAGCGCGGGCAGCTCGTCCTGGAGCAGCTTGAGGGCCGATACGTAGATCGCCTCCTCCTCCGAGAGGCGGACAAGCTCGTTGGCCAGCCGGGCGTTCTGCGCTCTCAGCACTGCCAGCGAGTCCTCCAGGAAGGTCACGGAGCTCTTGAGCGACCGGAAGAGAAGCCCCGTGCGAGCGATCGTGACCGAGCCGATCAGAAAAAACGTGACCATGAAGAGGACGATCAGCAAACGGCCCACGTTCAGCTGCTTTTTCTGCGCCGCAACTACTTCTCTTGGGCGAAGATCCAGCGAAACCCTCATGATAGCCCCCGCACCGCCAGCCCCACGGCGGCATCCCAGTTCAGCGCATCGTCACGGGGAAAGGGCAGCCCCCAACTGCCCCACGGATCCGCTGTCATCACCTTGATCCCGCTGGTCTCTGCGATCACGTCCTTCAGCTCCCCCTCGCCGGCGAAGCTGCCGCCCAGGATGATACTCTCCACCAAAAGGTCCCTGTACTGGTTCTTGGCGAAGGTTAAAGTGTTTGAAATCTCCCTGACGAGAGGAGTGAAATCCATCTCGCCATCCTCCATGGGCATGATGTCGACGAGAGAGGTCCTGTAGAGGATGCCGTTGTCCCTGTAGCCCAGTATCAGCTGGCTTGCGGAAGGGCCGGTGAAAACCGCCAGGTAGCCCGCGGGGAAGGACAGGGTCGGGCCGATGAACGACCTGAACATGGCGACGTTCTCCGGTTCGATCGTGTCAAGCGGCATCTTCACCGTTTCGGCAAGGCGCATGACCGATTCGACAGTGCGCAGCTTGCAGGCCGCCACAAGCACAGACATCATGCCCGGCTCGCCCTTCATCGGGTTATCCACCTTGGCTATGTCCACCGCCGCGTCGGAGAACGAATAGGGGAAGTACTTCTCGAAATCCCACTGCAGCGCCTCGCGCGCGTCGTCCATCTCCAATTCCGGAAGGTCTACGACCCTTATAAGGATGTCGCGGGAGGGAAGAGAAAGAGCCACAGGCGTTTTGAAGCCGCCGATCCTCGAGCCAAGGGCCTGCAGGGGTGCAAGCAGCTCCCCGGCGTTCGCCAGGGAGTTCTTCTTCACGCCCTTCCCCCCGGAGGGGAGCGACAGTTTATTCACGACCTTGAGGTTGGAGAGGCCGCCCTCGACCTCGAGATACCTTAGGTCGTCCTCATGCAGCGCCAAGCCCGCCTTGTTTGTCTGCTTCCTGAACAGCGCCGAAGCGACCATATGTCCACTTCCCTTCATCAATGCAGCTACCGACTATCGAATTGTATCATCACTTTCAATAAAAGGGTTTAAATCGTCACCCTCAACGAGCCCTCCAGAAAGCGGGGGTCATCTCAAACTCCCACGTGTCTTGAAGGTCTATCTCTTCGTTTTCGTGCAGATTTGGGATTTCCCCTTCGAGAATACTCTCTCTCAACCCCTCGTCCTCGTCGAGGCCGGGCTTTGATTTTAAAAGGGTTGCGCTGACTGCCAGGTTGTCGCCCAACAGGGCCGCCCCGGTGACCTTGATCCCCTTGAACTCCTTGTACTTCTTTCCCCAGCTCTCCGGTGCCGCGCCTGTCTTCAAATTTAGCATGTACAACCTGGAATCACCGTTTTCGGCGCACTTATCGCTTGAATCGGGAATGAAAGTAAAAAAGATAACGTAGCGATTTCTGTAAAGCAGCGGGGTGGTGGCCATGACCTCCCGGTCATCGGATTTTTCCTTGGACTCCAGTTCAAGATACCAACCGGTCCT
Organism: Synergistaceae bacterium; assembly: GCA_012521675.1. Lineage (NCBI taxonomy): Bacteria > Thermotogati > Synergistota > Synergistia > Synergistales > Synergistaceae > Synergistaceae bacterium. Next base: position 28,197 of record JAAYLU010000041.1, read on the forward strand.
TTGTGGATTGACCTCGTATGAACCGTCGTCCGCCCCGTCATTAGCCGACAACTTATCCAGATCCGATGGCAGGTAGGGCGTCTCCTTCGGGGTCGTGATATTCACAGCGGCAAAGTAGTTGGAGTCGCTAGAGGTCTCCTTTTCTATGAACTCCATGACCTCGCCGCTACCGGCGCAGAGCCATAGTTTCCCGTCGATGTGGAAAGCGTTCAATCCCCTGAAGATGCCTCCAGCTTTCCCGCCGGGGAACTTCAAGACCGCCGACATCTTCCAATTCCCGCTATTTACATCGGACAAGTCCGCTTTATAGACAGTGCCGGAGCTGTCCCCCGCGACTATATCTTTGAGCTCTCCATAGGAGTCGTACTTGTCCCTCACAGCGATCACGTGGGAGGTGACGGGGGCTTCCGCTGCGAATCTCTGAATTATCGAGCCATCCTCCACGTTTCCTGCAAATAGAGCCCCTCCGGGAGACTTGTCCCCGGAAATGGATCCTGCGAAGCCACTGCCCATCAGAAAAATCCATTTCCAGTCGGGGGTCGTGCTACCGAGGCGCACCCTGCCGATGGCAGGCTTGCTTATCGTACGGCGAAGTAGGCGATAGTCGTATTCGTGCCCGTCCAGGGCCGTATGAGCATAGGAGTCGAAGAGTGTCTGCCCGGAGGATTTTTTCCAGCGCAAGACCTTCCATTCGTTGGCGTCCTCCGCCATTTTTGGCTCGTCGGCACCTGTCTCGTAAATGGAGTTCTCTATCGCCCAGAGCATCGAGGGCGACGACGGGTTCGTCACGTCCATAGCGTAGAATCCCGGCCCTCCGGGGCCCAAAAGCCCTAGAAGCAAAGTCCTGTATCCGCCCGAAAGATGCACGTCCTCTGTAGCCAACGGGCCGTTCAACAGATACCTTGAGTACGAGGTCTCGTTGTCGCTGTACTTGCCGTCCTTGACCCTGAGCCCTGCCAGCCTGCCCTCGGAGAGCACGTTCGGCGGGATGAAGGCGAAGATCTCCTCCCCGGATTTGTCGTCGAACGCGTGGAGCATTCCGGCATTGGACTGGACATACACAAGGGGGCGACGGCCCTTCCAGCTGTTCCTGAACGAGGCATACTCCTCACCGAGGACCCCGCCGATGGGCGATCCCACGTAAGAGATGCCGCTGTGGTTTATGTCGTATAATTTGTGGACCTCGTAGCTGTTGATCGTATCCAGTTCGTAGACGTTCTCTCCTCTAAGCCAGTTTATGAAATCTTTTGTCGTGGAATTATCCTTGAGACCGATAGTAGTGCGCAGGGCGGAGGCTTTATCACCCTTGAACTCGCAAAGGTTGTTAAATATCGCCGTGAGACCCTGGTATGCAGTGTAGATACTCCTGGAATTCCAGGACTTCTCGTCCAGCTCCTTCGAGGCCTCCCAGGCCTCCTCGTAGTAAGAATCTCCGTTCTCCCTGGTCTTGCGCACATTTTTCCGGAAATATCCCTTCCACTGCCGACCATTCATTGGATCGTGGCTCGGCAGGTATACAACCGACTCCTCCTCCGGGCCGCTCGGCGGCGCGATCATGGGCGACCCTCCCGTTATGCCGGCCGCCTCCTGGATCTCGGAGAATATCTGCCGCAGGGCGGTGAATAGCTGCTCCATGTTCGCGGCAAAATAGGCCTTTTCCGTACCGCCCTTTTTCGCCGCATTATTGAGTGTATTGACTAGGTTTTGCTGTCCCTGTTTGTCGGGATTGACGAAGCCTATGATAAAGGCCTTGATCTTCTGGTTGGCCGAATTGTTGCCGACGGTCTGCTTGCACAGGTTTTCGACGGCTTTGGGAACGTCATTGAAAATACGATTTTCGTAATTATCCTCGCCGTCTGTAAGAGCGATCAGCCAGTTCTGTTGACAGTAGTCCGTGATCACGTCTTTGGCATTGAAATACTGCAGTGCGGAGCTGGCATTTTGTCCTGTATCGTATATCGAATTGGCCAGAGGAGTCCAAGTATCGGCGCGGAACTCCCTTACTATATTTTGGCCGCTGTATTCAGTCTCAGGAAGAGCTCGTCCGGCGACATTCTCTCCGCTGAACCACTCGCGCAGGTTATCGATGTGATTGCCATATGTCGATGTGTAGTCATCGAAATAATCAGGATCTGCGGTTGCCAATCTGAACGGCTCCAGCAGCATTCCCCTGTTGGACACGCCGCTGTAGTTCCAGTAGAGCTCAACCGATTTAGTCCAATCCCACTTTTTATTCCTACCACTGCCGCTCGCATTTAAATCGACGTAGTTCCCCGAGGCTTTCTCCATACTGGACGCATACTTATGGTGATAGGCAGCGAAAGCTATGCGAAGGCCGCCGAATATGGCCTCATCATGGAGCAGTCTCCACATCACGTTCTTCAGTATGTACATCCTGCTGTCGTTCGGGTACTTGTATATACTATAATATCCATTCTCTTTTTCGTGCATCTCGGCGATCTCGTCAGGCGACAGGTCGCCGGCACCGGCATTATAGCTGGCGAATCTATCGCTTAAATTATAGTTTGGCCAGCCATTTCTGACCTTTTGTTGTATTTCCGTCTCCATCTGGGTTATAAACTTCTGCGGGATATAGACAAGGCGCGGATGGTAGTTGTAGTCTACCTCGCCGTCCGGGCCGAGGGCGACTCTGTTGTTGGCGGGATACACATCTTTCCCGAAATAATTGTATAAAATATTATCTTTGCTGTCAGTATGAGGAGAGGAGCCATCGCCGTACGTTGCCTCCTCCTTGACGTTGGTTATCAAATCCGATTTGGTCATGGATCCGCTGTTGTCTATCAGCATCAGCACGTTGGGCGACACAAGGGGCTTGGAGTCCTTCGGGAAGGGCGGCAGCTCTCCATTCGCGGGGGAACAGAAAACCAACCCCGCAAGCACAAGGATGAACACCATTGTTATCCGCAACTCTCCGGACAAGATCCTCTTCGCTTTCATTTCCATCCCTCCCGGCGCCTGTTCGGCATTATGTTCTCTATTCCAAAGTCATTCATAATCCACAACAACAAACTGCTCAACTGTCATCTCTCTTCCGTCCATCGTGGCAGTGCTCTTTATGAAATAGCGATAGGCATCGATGGAAGAGTAGCCATCATCATCCTTGTGCACCCGGAAGGGAGGGGAGTTCTCCGTGAAGGAGAGCGAGTCGAGGTCGAGATTCCTGGTCTGGTCTATGTTGACGTCGTAGACTGCAGCCAAGTATGGTATGTCCTCGAAGGTCCCTTCTATACGAGCAGCATTGGAGGCGTATTTCGCTAAAAGCGGCTCGATGACGGGGTCCGACAGATGGGCCTGCTCAAGGGAGGAGAAACCCCTTCGCGGGAACTGACCCTTGGACGCCTTGAAGCTGTCCGCAAGCCATATCTTGCCCTGTTCGATTCCTGCCAGCGCTGCGTTCATGAGGAGCTCGTCCTTGCTCTTCATCATCGAGACAGCGGCCAAATTCTCCGTCAAGTACAGGGATACTCCAACTATCATCCCGGCCACCAGGAGCACGATGAGGGAGAGAGCGAGGGCCATGCCCTTTCTTGATCTCATATTGATGGTGTTCATCAGTTTCGTATCCTCCACGTCCGCGCAACCACTGCATGGCGGTAGGCATCGTCTTCAATCCCGGGCGCCGCAGAGGGCCATCCGTCGACTTGCCCCTGAATCCCCGGCTCGCGCCTTGTGTCAGCCCTGGCAAGGACCGAGACTGTCAGGAGCCTGGTGGATCGGTCGAATTCGCACCAAAGCCCCGCAATTCCGTCGACAACGGGTTGAGCCCCCGATCCGTCGAGGCGGTCGATCGTCAGGGTCTCGTTATTTACCTTGATCTTGGCGGCCGCCATGCGGTAGAGCTGGTCGAAGGGCAGGACGTCTATGTCGTTATATACTTTTCCCTCGATAATGTTCTTACCCCCTGCCTCTTGGAATTTATCCAGGAAGAGTGGCGACTGGGCCGAGGGAAAAAGAGCCCAGGACTTCAGAGAGTCCTTGTCGCCAGGGCTGAAGAATGCGGGAGGCAGGGGTCCGGAAAGCTGAATCTCGTATTCTTCATTCGCCTTGAAACCGGCACCTTGTTTTGTCCCCACTCCGCTCGCCACCGCGTATACCATCCACAACGCCGGTGCCTCGGTTTCGCTTAGCAGGCATGTTTCATTGTCCTCGGCCAGCTGTACGAAGCTTGTGAAGCGATTCTCCACCGCGCCGGATGGAAACAGCGGCATGACCACCCCAAGCCCCGGGTCGAACGAACGGTGGAAAGCCTGCTGGTCGAACGGATTCCCGTCGGGTGGAAGGCCGAGCCCGGCGCTATGGGCAAATGGTTGGATCGCAGCCAGCGCGATCAACCCGCGTTGCTTGGCGGAGGAGATATCCTGGTTGACCTCGTAGCTCTTGAACACGGAGAACAAGAGGGCCATCGCGGCGGCCATGACAAAACCTGTGATAATAATCGCGATCAGCAGTTCGACCAGGGTGAATGCACCGCGGCGGTTCGTGCCCCTCACTCTTACCGCCCCTTTCGAATTGCACTGGAGTGGTCGCTCAACGAGCGTCTCAGGGTGACCGACCCCTCCGGCCATGATATTGTCACTCTCCCGACATGGTCCTGCTTCGACGATTTTAGCTCGAACACGGAATAGTCGGTGGGCACATCATGTTCGGGGATGGTCGCCCTGGAATCCGCCTCAAGTGAGTCGAGCTCCCTCATGCCGATTGATATGGCATTCTCGTTGCGTATTGCGCCAAGCGCCAGCTTAGTCGTCATAATCGGAACGGCTGCTATAGCCATGATGCCTATGGACAGTATGAGCAGCGCAATTATCGTCTCCACGAGGGAGACGCCGCGCCTGCGCGACGTATTTATCTTTAACATGGGAAACAGTCCTCTGTTCATGGTGCCTCCGATGTTTGTATTCATGTTGAGAGGGGGCGGTCGGAGATAGTTGCCGCCAGCGGCCGCCCTCTTGATAGCTACCGCAACCTCATGTAGACGTATGAGCCTCCCTCGTAGGGCTGGCTCTCGGTGGGGCCCGCGTACAGGCCCGCCTCCTTCTGCCTATCCTTGAGCTTCTGTCCGACGCCCGAAGGTATCTTGTTTTCATCGCTGTTGGCCACCCACCAAGAATCGGCGGACACTGTTACGGTCGTGTAGTTATCGGCCACGGTCTCCTCTTTGTCCATGTACTTCTTAAGGTCGTCGGTCGTCGGCGCCTGCTCCTGCTTGTGATGGTCGCCGTAGTATAGAAGAGCGGCGGACTTCAGGCTGCGAAGGTCGCTCACTATCTTGGTGGCCTCGGCCGAGTCCGTCCCGCTGCCCATGACGAGCAGCATCGCTCCCGCGAGGATGCCGATTATGATGATGACTATCAGCAGCTCGACCAGGGTGAACCCCTTCCTGCGCATGACTCCATCATTAGTCCTCATCGGGACACACCTCCTGCGTTCTTATGGTGCAGGCAATTGTGATATAGGCCGGGGCTTGCGCCCCGGCCAGTAAAGGACCAGCGACTACTTGGCGCGCATCCAGGCTTCATCGTCACCATCGGCGAACGCATCACCTCCTGGTTCAACAAACAGGCCGAGATCTCCTGCCTTGGGCGCGAGTTTGGTTGAGACTCCTCCCGTAATACCTGTCTTGCCGACCCACCACTGACCTTCCTCTGTATCTGTATCCACTTCGTATCCTGTGCCGACATCCTTATCCATGTAGTCCACAAGGTCATCAATATCAGGAGCGTCGTTCGCCGCATTGTCGGCCATGAACATCAGAGCCGCTGCCTTCAGGCTCCGCAGATCGCTGATGATCTTCGTCGCCTCGGCTGAGTCGGTGCCGCTTCCCGCCACCAGGAGCATGGCGCCTGCCAGGATGCCGATGATTATGATGACTATCAGCAGCTCCACAAGGGTGAATCCTGAACGTCTCTTGAGCATTTTTTTCATGATACTACCTCCCTTTATTTTGTCAGGCATAAAAATCAGAACATAGGTTAACAATTTCGCCGCTTGCCGCAACGGCCTCGGAAGACTGAGGGAATGGACTCTGATGCAGAAGTCTGTCCTCATCGTTAAGAGCGTCCGGACGCGTATCTCCTCCTCTTTTGGAATTTAGAGAATATCAACTGACGAATTATATCACATCGAGGTAAGTAGAACAATATTTATCGCACTACAATGAGTTCGGTGTGTCCTACATCATCTCCTGGATCGCCGTGACTATGGGGGTGAAGATGGCCAGGGCGACGATGGCGACTATCCCTCCGACGAAGATTATCAGGAGGGGCTCTAGTATGGAGGTGAGCTGCTTGATCTTCTCCTCCAGTTCGGTCTCGAACCAGTCCGCCACCTTGGAGAGCATCTCCTCCAGCCTTCCGGTCTCCTCGCCGACCTTCATCATGTGCGAGATCATTATCGGGAAGGCCTTTATGTTCTTCGCCGTGTCGCCCAGCGATCCTCCCTTGCGAGCCGCGTCGCGCATGGTCTCGTAGCCCTTGGCGATGACGGCGTTGTCCGAGACCTCGGCGGTCATCTCCAGCGCGCGCAGTATCGGCACACCGGACTCCACGAGGGAGGACAGAGTCCTGTTCGAGCGGGCCATTATGCCCTTGAATACGATGTCGCCGACCAGGGGAAGGCGGATTTTTGCACTGTCGACGATCGGGCGGGTGGTCTTGTTCTTGTTCATCCAGCCGATGATCAGCATGATCAGAAGAATCGTCACCGCCGGGATGTACCAGAAGTTCGTCATCCAGTTCGAAAACTTGAAGACGGCGACTGTCATAGCGGGAAGCTCGACGTTCATGCCCTCGAAGACCTTGGAGAATTTGGGCATTACCACCGTGACGAGTATGTAGAGTATGACGAGGGCGAAGAGTATGACCGCCGTGGGGTAAGTGACGGCCGAAACGATTTTTTTTCGAAGCTCGTCCTGCTTGTCCAGGAAGATGGCGAGGCGCTCGATGCTCTTGTCAAGCACGCCGCCCTCCTCTCCGGCGGCTATCATCGCCACCATGAGGGTGCTGAACTCGCTTCTGCCCCTCATTCCCTCGCTGAAGGAGTGGCCGGAGTCTATGCCGGCCCGGACCTGTCGGATGGACTCCGCCAGGCGCACGCTTCTTGTCTGTTCGGAGAGGATGTCAAGGGCGTTGCCCAGGGTCACCCCGGCGTTTATCATGGCGCTGAGCTGACGGAAGAAGATTACCATGTCGCGAAGGGGGATGGATCTGTGCATGTTTATCCAGTGCATCAGGGAGGAGCCGCCGGAGGAAGGTGCTGCCCTCTTCGCCGCCCTTGCCGCGCTTATCTCTATCTTAATCGGGAACAGGCCCTGCCGGCGAAGCTGGCCGACGACGTCGTCCTGGCCGGAGCCGGAGAGGACTCCCTCGACTATCCTGCCGTCGGCGGCGCGCGCCTTGTACGTAAAGTCCATCTCTACCTCCGCGATCTTTAGGAGCTGTGGGTACCGTCAAACGGTATCATGATACTATCGGTTATTCGGACGCGCAAGTGTAGGGGCGCTGTTTTAGGCATAGAGCAACCTCTTAAGGTCGTTCGGGTCGTAGGCGTACTCCATGGCGGTGCCGAGGTGCATCACGCCTTGGTTCACCAGGTCGGCCAAGGACTGCTCCATCGTCTGCATGCCTATGCTTGTCCCCGTCTGGATGAGGGTCTTTATCTGGTTTGTCTTGCCCTCCTTTATGCAGTTGCGCACCGCGGCGTTGGCGAGGAGTATCTCCGTGGCGACACCCCTTCCGCCGGTGGACAGGGGCAGAAGCTGTTGAGAGCATATACCGATTATTATGGAGGCCAGCTGTATGCGTATCTGCTGCTGCTGGTGGGGAGGGAATACGTCTATTATCCTGTCGATCGACTGGGCGGCGTCCTGGGTGTGAAGAGTGCCCATGACAAGGTGCCCTGTCTCGGCGGCCGTGATCGCGGCGGCGACAGTCTCGAGGTCCCTCATCTCGCCTATCAGTATCACGTCGGGGTCCTGCCGCAGGGCGCGCTTGAGCGCCTCGGCGAAGCTGTCCGTGTCTATGCCGACGTGACGTTGGTGCACTATGCACTTTTCGGACTTGAAGATGTACTCGATCGGGTCCTCGATCGTGATTATGTGCTCCTTGCGGGTGCAGTTGATCATCTGGACGAGGGCGGCGAGGGTGGAGCTCTTTCCGTGCCCGGTGGGGCCGGTCACCAGGAAGAGGCCCCTTCTCTGCTCGGTGATCCGGGCGAGGACGGGGGGCAGTTTCAGCTCTTCCAAGGTGCGCACGCGCATCGGTATCAGCCGGAGGGCGATGCCCATCCTCCCCGATTCGTAGTAGGCGTTGCCTCGAAAGCGCAACTCCTTGCCGTCCGGCGAGCGATAGGTGAAGCTGAAGTCGTGCTCCTTGCTCTTCTTGAACCTGCCGATCTCCGGCGGCAGGAGCAGAGATTCAAGCACGTTTTCCATGTCCTCCGCGGAGAGTGATGGATACTCGGGATGCTGGTCGATCTTCCCGTCCACACGGAAGGCAGGCTGCAGTCCCTCGCTGAGGTGAAGATCGCTTGCGTCGAGTTCTCCGGCCTTCGTCAAAAGGTCGTCGATGCGCAAAAGAGCTCCTCTCCTTTCGTCATGCAAAAGTGATGCTCATCACATCTTCAACGCTGGTAACGCCGGATGCCACTTTTTGCACTCCCGCCTCCCTCAGCGTTTTCATGCCCAGTCTTATAGCCTCTTTGCGTATTACGTCCGCGCTTGCGCCGTTGACTATCAGCTCGCGGATCGATTCGGTGACTACGAGTATCTCGAAAATCCCCTGCCTGCCCCTGTAGCCGAGGCCGCGGCAGTCGTTGCAGCCCACCGGCTTGAAGCCTTTTGTGCCGGCGGGAAGGCCGAGCGTCGCGCATACCGGGTCGGGGATAAGGTACTCCTCCTTGCACGAGGGGCAGAGGGCGCGGACCAGCCGCTGGGCTATGATGGCGATCAGGGAGGATGACACCAGGAACGGGGCTATCCCCATGTCGGAGAGCCGGATAGGGGCGCTGGGGGCGTCGTTCGTGTGCAGGGTGGAGAGCACGAGGTGTCCGGTAAGTGCGGCTCGTATCGCCAGTTGTGCCGTAAGGCCGTCGCGGATCTCGCCCACCATAATCTTGTCCGGGTCCTGCCTCAGAATCGAGCGAAGGGTGGACTCGAAGGTCAGCCCCGCCCTCTCGTTCACCTGGACCTGGCTTATTCCGTACATGGAGTACTCAACCGGGTCCTCAACTGTGATTATGTTGACCTCGGGCCTGTTGATCTGCTCCAGTATCGAGTAGAGGGTAGTGGACTTTCCGCTTCCCGTCGGGCCGGTGACCAACACCACCCCGTTCGGCGCCTCGCAGATGTAGTCCAGCTTCTCCTTGTCGTCCTCCTCCAGGCCGAGCCTTTTAAGGCCGACCATGGCCTTCTCCTGGTCGAGTATTCGTATGACTATCTTCTCTCCGTAGACGGTCGGGAGGGAGGAGACTCGGAGGTCGACCCTGCGCCCCAGGATCTTTATCAGGATGCGCCCGTCCTGCGGCCTGCGCCTCTCCGAGATGTCCATGCCGGACATGATCTTGAGACGCGACGTCAGTGCCGGATGGAGGACTTTCTGGTAGTCGAGCGCGTTGTAGAGGGCCCCGTCGATCCTGTAACGAACTCGGGCGCTTCTCTCGAACGGCTCTATGTGAATGTCCGAGCAGTGCTCCCTGACGGCTTGCTCTATGACGTTGTTGACAAGCTGAACCACGGGGGCGTCGTCCGGGGAGCTGGTAGCGGCGGTCATCACGCTCGTCTCTTCTTCAGCGCTTTCCATGAACTCGACGCTGGCGCCTTCCAGGGTTTCCTGTATGGTGTAAAACCGCTCGAGGTTCATCTCTAGCTCCGAGGCGGAGACTATGCCGATGCGGATCTCCATGCCGGAGATCATCCTGACCTCGTCCTGGGCCAGGACGTCCAGCGGATCGGCCATCGCGACGAGAAGCACGTTTTCGTCCTCGACGGCCAGCGGTACTAGCTGAAGCCTTTTGGCCACGGCGTGAGGCACCATTCTAAGGGCCTCTGTCATGGGACGGTACCGCGACAGGGTGTAGATGTGGAGTTTCAACTGGTTCGCCAGGGTCTCCAGGAGGTTGCCCTCTGTTATGACGTTGTTTGACAAGAGCAGCTGCCCCAGTTTTAGTCCTGTGCGCTTCTGCTCTTTTAAAGCTTCCTGCAACTGGTTCTCGGTGATCGAGCCTGATTGCACCAGGAGATCACCAAGTCTGGGCATCTTTGCCATATTAACTCCCCTTTGTGTCGACACTTGTGCTGCAAGAAGGATGATATCCCATCGGGATGAATTAAACAATAAAAAGACAAAAAAACCGCTCTCCGGGAGGAGAGCGGAAAAGACTCCGCTGGAATAACTGGTGGAGATGATCGGATTCGAACCGACGACTTCCTGCGTGCAAGGCAGGCGCTCTCCCGCTGAGCTACATCCCCGTTTTTGCTGCATTGGTGAAAATGGTGGGCCGAGGGGGATTCGAACCTCCGACCTCGCGGTTATCAGCCGCGTGCTCTAACCAACTGAGCTATCGGCCCTTTGAATAACACAGTGCGCAGATCCGAGCGAGTGTTTGTCTCTGTTCCTTCGTTCCTTAGAAAGGAGGTGATCCAGCCGCACCTTCCGGTACGGCTACCTTGTTACGACTTCACCC
>JAAYLU010000042.1 GCA_012521675.1 Synergistaceae bacterium
CTGATAGAGCGTCTGAGGATCATCGGGTTTCGTCTGTTCCTAATAACCGCGGTCCACAAGGATGGCACGGAAAGCGGGCCTGACGTCGAACTGTACCGAGGGTTGAAGGCCGACTATCCCGACATAGAGATAATCGCGGCCGGGGGCGTGTCCTCCATCGACGACCTTCGGGTCCTGAAAAATGCCGGGCTTTCCGGGGTCGTGCTCGGGAAAACCCTTTACGAGGGGAGGATATCTCTCTCATCCGCCCTTGAGGAGGCTCGTTTATGAAAGGACGCCGCATCATCCCATGCCTTGACGTCCTCGACGGAAGGACCGTAAAAGGCGTCTGCTTCGAGGGAATGCGCTACGCCGGCGACCCGGTGGAGATGGCGAGGCTCTACATGGAGGAGGGGGCGGACGAGCTTGTGGTGCTTGACATCTCCGCTGGCGGTGAAGACCGCGGCCGGAGGAGGAGCTGGATATCAGAGGTATCGAGGATCGCCTCCATTCCTCTCGTAATCGGAGGAGGCATCTCGTCGGCCGAGGAGGCGCAGGAGTTGGTCTCGCTCGGTGCGAGAAGGATCTCGATAAACAGTGCGGCGGTCAAAAGGCCTGGCCTGATAGGCGAGTGCGTCGAGGCTCTCGGCAGGGGATCGGTGGTCCTTGCGGTCGATGTGAGGAGGAACGAATCCGGAGGCTGGGAGGTCTTTACCGGGGGCGGCGGCTTCTCGACCGGATTGGATGCGTTCGAGTGGATGAGGGAGGGAGTCAGGCTCGGCTGTGGCGAGATACTGCTGACATCGATCGACCGGGACGGGGATAAAAACGGATACGACCTCGACCTGCTATCGAAGGCGGTATCGTCGGTGCCCGCACCTATAATCGCGTCGGGGGGAGCGGGACGCATGGAGCACTTCCTCGATGCATTTCTCGCGGGGTGCGACGGAGCTCTGGCCGCCTCGGTATTTCATTTCGGAGATATACGCATAGGCGAGCTGAAAGGGTACCTGGCCAGGCATGGTGTACCTGTTCGCTCTGCCCGCGAGGCCTCGTGATGGGCATGGACATTGTCCGGTTGAACTTCGACTCGCGAGGGCTCATCCCCGTCATCGTCCAGGACGTGCTGTCAGGAGAGGTCCTGATGATGGCGTGGGCCAACCGCGAGTCCCTGGAGGCGACCGAGGCCACCGGGGACATGACCTTCTGGAGCAGGTCGAGGAGCGAGCTGTGGGTCAAGGGAGAGACGAGCGGGAACAGGCTGCGACTGGTCGAGCTGCGGGCGGACTGCGACGGGGATTCGCTCCTGGCCCTCGTCGAGCCTGCGGGCCCTGCCTGTCACACGGGGGAGCGATCCTGTTTCTTCAGGCTGCTAACGCCTCAGTGCGAGGGCAGGGGAACCTTCCCCGGCGTCCTATGGCGATTCCTGGAGGAGCGAAAGAGCAGCGATCCGTCCGAGAGCTACACCGCGAGGCTCCTGTCTGGCGGCACCAGGCGGGTGGCCCAGAAGGTGGGCGAGGAAGGGGTCGAGACGGCGCTGGCGGTGGCCTGCCAAGACGCAGGGGAGACAGTCCTCGAGGCTGCGGACCTGGTCTACCACCTGATGGTCGCCCTGATGGCGACCGGCTTGACCCCGAGGGACGTATGGGCCGAGCTTGAGCGCCGTCACGGCGCCCCGACCCAGGGACAGAGGACTTCCCTGCCCTCGAGCCCCTTGAGCGCCAGCTCGACCTCTGCGAAGGAGGGCGCCTGAAGCATCATCACGGTACACCTGTCCTTCGAAATGGTGGAAAGACGGTGGGAGTCCGAGGAGCGGATGAAGAGCCTGTCGGGATACCTCTCTTTCCAATATTCCTCGAAGGCGGCGTGTGAGACGGCGGGCGACAGCTCCAGTGCGTGGCAGGGGAAGTCGTCCGGCACCCTTCCAAGCACGGCCTCGTAGGAGAAGGAGGGGCGGTCCAGGTGAGCCAGTATCACCAGCGCCCCCCTCTCGCACGCCTCGAGAGCGACGTCGTCGACCGAGTAGCCCGAGCCTTGGACCAGCAGGGTCTCCCGCTCGTCGAGTATGTTGTTGTCCCGATCTATCACCAGCTGATACCCGAAGACGTCCGGGTCGTTTTCTATCTGCGGCATCTCCCGCCACAGCCACTCCCTATAGCTTTTTGCGACCGAGTCGTCCGGGAACAGGACGACCACGTGTATGTCCTCGACGGACTGCACCTCGATTCCGGTTATCACCACCGGGTCGCCCGCTGCTGCCTCCCGTATCGCGGGGGCGTTGGCTATATCGTTGTGGTCCGTCACGGCGCAGAGGGAGATACCGGCATCGCGGTACGCAGCGACTATCTCCGGCGCTCCCATCTCGAGTTCGCCGCAGGGGGACAGCACCGTGTGAAGATGAAGATCGACCCAGTAGGGCAAAAAGCTCATGACGGTCTTTTCAGGCCGGCCTCCCAAAGCACCCCTGCGGCGTCATACGATGAGAAACCGGTCACTGCAAGTGTTATCCCCTCCGTGGCGCATCGTTCGGTCAATGCCTTGTCCGGCGTCCTCCCCGAGGTCGCCAGGATGAACGGGACCTCCTTCAGCACAGCGACCGCGGCGGCGTTGATGTGGGTGTGTATCGTTATCCACAGCCATCCCTCCTGGGCCTCGGCCATTATGAAGCTGAGAAGGTCGCCCGATATCGCGCCCTTGAGCTCCCTGTCGAGGTCCCCCTCAACGAAGACTTCCGCCTCGGTCGTCTCAAGCACGTCCCTTGTCTTCAAGATTATTTCCTCCGTTTTCTTCCAGGATGAAGGGTGTGCGGCAGCTTCGAGGAGAGAGACTGGATCTCCTCGCTGAGCTGCGTAATCCTCTCGCGCATCTTGAACACGCAGTCCGAGACATCTCCATATCCCCTTACGATGTCCTCCGCCAGGGCCCTGCACGAAGGGCGGCCGCATGCGCCGCAGTCGATGTGCGGTAGGTCGGCGTATATCGCGTCCATCTCCCTCAGCTTAGCCATTGCCTCCTTGATGTCCTTGGACAGGGGAAGGCGCTCTTTGGCCACGATGGGAGCCGTGAGTCTCCAGACGCCCTTCTCGTGCCAGGCGCGGATCCTTTCCATCTCCTCGCTCGTCGGCATCCACTCCGCATCGACGGTATCGAGGCGCAGCTGCGACAGGAAGCGCGACTCGTAGGTGCCGGTCCCTCCGAAGCAGCCTAGATCGCATGCCCTGCACTCGATGAAGTCCACGCCCGCAAGGCGCCCGAGCTCCAGCTCGTTGAGCAGATCCTGCGTATTCTTCAGGCCGGAGACGGAGATGGAGGTGAACCCCTTGTCGAAAAAGGAGGAGATGTGCTTCGACTCGCCTCCGGAGGTCGACCACAGAAGCCATCTGCCGCTGCCCGGCCTGGCCTTTGCGCCCGTGACCTTTACGCTGCAGGCCAGCATGTCTCGTATCACGGTGCGCACACTTACCACGTATTCAAGCGAGCTGCGCTTTCTGCCAACCGGGTTGCGCACCAGGGTCGCCTTGGCGGGGCAGGGGGAGACCAACGTGACGTTCTCCTTGGCGCCCGTCTCCTCGCGCCACATGGCGACAGCCGTCTCGAGAGGCGACTCCACGGGAAGGATTCGTCCGACCAGCTCGGGGTAGTTCATCTGGATAAGCCTTATGACAGCTGGACAGTAGGTGGATATATAGGGGAGGTTGTCGCCCCCCTCCTGGATGATCTTAACGGAGGCGAATGCGGAAACGTCGAATGCGAGCGATGCCCATTCCGACAGGTCCTGGTAGCCGTGCAGCTCCAGCGCCTCCATCATCAGGCGCGGACGCGAGTAGGCACCCGCCTGCACGTAGAAGGCCGGGTCCGCCATCAGCACCAGGCCCTCCCTGTTCTTGATGAGATCCCACTCGTCGTCGTTGACAGTTATCGCCTTGTCCTTGCAGCTGCGGATGCACTCTCCGCAGTCTATGCACAGATTCGGAATGAGCTTGACGACCCCGTCAATCACTCGGAGAGCCTCCGTGGGACATGACCTTATACAGTTTGCGCATCCGCGGCACCGGGATTCGGTAATTTTAATTCCTCCGGACATAAAGTACACACTCCTTTACTGTAAGGGGCCTCAAGCCATGGTTCAATCAGGATCGCTTGAAGACCACCGTGGCTTTGAGCTTGGTCCCCTTTCCCACCTCCGTGTCGATCTCCATCGCATCGGCGTTCCTCTGAATATTCGGCAGTCCCATTCCCGCCCCGAAGCCCAGCTCTCTTATCTCGTCCGTGGCGGTGGAGTACCCCTCCTGCATCGCCAGCTGCACGTCTGGAATGCCAGGACCTGAATCCGACGCTTCAATCAGGAGGCGATCATCGTTCACGGTCAGGCGTAAAAGCCCTCCTCCGCCATGTATCAGGGCGTTCATCTCGGCCTCGTATGCTATTACAGAGGCTCTGCGCACGAGGTCCGAGGGGATTCCAAGCATTTTAAGTGTCGTTTTGAACTTGGTAGACGCCTCTCCTATCGCAAAAAAATCTCCCGCCTGGATGGCGTACTCCTCGACATACGGTTCCTGCCCCACGTGTCACACCCCTCTGTTCGGAATATGACAGGGTAAGATTCCCTTTTGGAAGAGAATACCGCAGGACTCGAACATGCTCATCTGGCACAGCATTAGTGGCATCTTTATCTGAGTGGCCAGCTTTAACGCAGGCTCCTGGGGTTTTTTACCCCGGACGAAGACCACCGAAGGAAGGTCCAGCATCTGAGCCGTTCTCACAATTTGAATGTTTGTCAGCCCGGTGAGCAGAAGCGAGCCGGGACGAGCGAACGCCAGCACATCGCTCATCAGATCCGCGCCGTATGCGCACTCTATGTCGAGCGTGTCCAGAAGCTCCTCGCCGGTAAGCACCTCCGCTCGTATCAGTGAAGCAATTTCACGCAATATCATAGTAATACTCCTTCCTCTGTCATTGTCTGGAGCATGAAAGAATCGAGGGGGCTGTTCACGGCAGGTAGTCCGGCCCCCGGATAGTCAGGGTACTCACTGGATGGAACGACCTTTCCACCACTGTCATGAAGGCAACTCGCCTCTCTAAGGGGCGATGGGTGGCGGGGTTGACGGAGATCCTCTGAGTGCCGAGGAACAGGCCCGCGACCTCGGGCATGACTCCGGCCAGGACCGAGGGAACAGGGGAGGCTGCGCGCCTGAAGGCGTCGAAGAGCCATTCGCACGTGACATAGGCCCTGCCCGCCGCGGCGTCGTCCTTTATCACGATATTCAACCGCCGCCGAATCTCCTTCCTGAGCCCGCTCAACGTCTCATCCGCCCTCACTGGATAGTCCTGGTCGGCCACGAGGACTCCGTCGAAGGGCAGAAGGATGCGATGCGGAGCGCCCCCGTACCAGATCTCGAAGCCTTTGGACATCCGTCTTGCAGCCCTCCAGACATCGCGGACGACCATAGAGCCGGCCCAAGTCACCATGACGTCCGCGCCGGACGAGACGGCCTCGGACTCTATCATCCGGAACGAGTCCATGCCTCCTCCGGGTATCCAGAAGCGCTCGGAGACAAACCCGCTGTCGGACAGCATATCCCCGAGGTGCCTGGAGTAACTCTCCAGCATCGGATCAAGCCTGTCCGCCATCAATGCGACTACATCGCCTGCCTTAAGCACCTCCGAGGCGTAGGCCGCGAAGGCCGAGACCCGAAAGTCGCGGAAGAGGTCAAGCGCGAATATCATCGGGTCCGGCACGCCCTCCTCGTCGTAGATGTTCGCGCTCTCTCCATATGCGGAGAGCAGGATCGGCCCGGCGCCGGAGAGAAATGGACGCAGGATCTCGATATCATCACCCCGCGAGAAGGAGAGCACGGCGGAGATGCTCCGTTCCCTCCACTCCGCCACACGCTCGGCGGCCGTCTCCACGTCGACCGGCGGCTCTTGGTGAAACCTGATGTCGCGGCCGCTCACCCCGTCCGCGCTGTCCATGACCTCCCATTCAGCCAGCCTGACGGCTGCCAGGGCCGAACGCCCCGAGTCGCTCTCCCATCCCTCGTCCGGCGGCAGCAGCACCACCTGCCAGATCCAGCCATCCTCGACCCCAATTATCATATCACCCGGGTCGCAGAGGGCGGGAAGGGCGAAGAAAGAGAACAGAAAGAGGGCCGTCGCCACGATCACACAGCTTTTAAACGCCTTGCGAGCGAAAATATGACGCACCCATGAGTCGCTCAAGGCCTGCGCCTCCTGTCCGTGAAACAAGCGAATCTCCCCATCATCAGCGCTTGTATCCGATTATACGTCGCAGAAGGGTCTTTCTGCCCTCGATGTCGCTCTCAGACTCGACTCCTTTCGGAGGGAAGCCGTCTATGACCCCCGCGACACCTCTGCCCTGTTCGCTCTCACACACGATGGCCTGGATCGGGTTGGCGGTCGCGGCGAAGATCCGGCAGACCTCCTGGCAGTCCTTAATGCGGTTTAGGACGTTTATAGGATAGCCGTCGCGAAGCACCACGATGAACACGTGCCCCGCCGCGACCTCCTTCATGTTGTCCACCGCCACCCTCGTCAGCTCCTCGTCGTTGCCGTCATGGCGAATGAGACAGTCTCCAGACGCCTCGCAGAAGGCCAGGCCGAACTTGAGGGTCGGCGAGGAGGTCACAAGGGCCTCGAACAGATCCTCCACTGTCTTGATGAAGTGGCTTTGACCCAGTATCACATTGCAATCATCGGGGAAAGCCAGCTGAACCAGCGTCCACTTTGTTATCTCCGGCACGGACGATCCCTCCTCTAATGTTTTTGTTCGCGCAGTATATGATACAACAGTACCGCTTGTTTAGTCACGAAAAGACCTTGTAAAAATAGAAAACCGCCGCCTGTTCCAGCTTGCGGCGGCGGTCTGTGAATCGTTTGCTTAGACCGGGACTACATGCCCATGTAAGCCCTCTTGACCTCGTCGGAGTCGAGCAGTTCCCTTGCCGTGCCCGACTGGACCAGTCTGCCCGTCTGCAGAACGTAACCCCTGTCCGCTATCTCCAGCGCCTCCTGGACCATCTGCTCCACCAGCAGCACCGTGATGCCCCTCTCGTTGATCAGGACCACCGTCTCGAAGACCCTCTCAACCAGGCTCGGCATCAGGCCGAGCGACAGCTCGTCCAGCATTATGAGCTTGGGTCCCGACATGAGGCCCCTGGCTATGGCGCACATCTGCTGCTCCCCGCCGCTCAGGGTCTCGGCCGTCTGGGCACTCCTGTCCTTCAGCCTGGGGAAGAGCTTGAACATCTCCTCAAGCCTCTCCTCGATCAGTGCCCGGTCGTCGTGGATGAAGGCGCCGAGCTCGAGGTTCTCCTTGACTGTGAGCTTGGGGAAGAGCCTTCTCCCCTCCGGTATGTAGGACAGCCCCTTTCGGACATTGGACGACGCGGGAGCCCTGGTGATGTCCTCTCCCTCGAACAGGATCTGGCCTCGTGTCGGATGCATAAGCCCGCACACGGCGCGCATGGTGGTCGATTTTCCCGCGCCGTTCGCGCCGATTATAGCCACGATCTCCCCCTTGTTCACCTCCAGGGATAGGCCGCGTATGACGGGAGCGCCGTCGTAGCCGCAGTGGATATCTTTAACCTCGAGCATCGCGGCCATCGCTATCAACTCCCTTCGAATCCCTCTGCAGTCTTTTGCTGTATTTCTCTCCGAAATAGGCCCTGATCACCTCGGGGTCCTTGACCACCGCCTCCGGGGCGTCCTCGCTTATCTTCTCCCCCCCGTTCAGCACGACGAGCTTGTCGGCGATCGGCATTATAGCCTCCATTATGTGCTCCACCATGAGCACGGTGATGCCATCGTCCTTCATCCTCTGGATCAGCTCCACCATCTCCCTGGTCTCGCTGGAGGTCAGTCCCGCGGCGGCCTCGTCCAGCAGGATCAGCCTCGGACCGGTGGCCAGAGCACGCGCGACCTCGAGCCTCTTCTTGTTCCCTATGGTCAGCCCGCCTGCCCGGCGGTTCTTATAGGGAGACAAGAGGCTCATGTCAAGGCACCTTTCCGCTATGGAGGCGGCCTCTTCGGGATTGCCGGTGCGCATGTAGGCCCCCACGAGGATATTCTCCATCACGGTCATCTCCCTCAGGGGACGGACCACCTGGAAGGTCCTTGCCACCCCTAGCCTGGCGATCCTCCACGAGGGCAGGTTGGTGATATCCCTGTCCTCGAAGAAAACCCTCCCCGATGTCGGCCTGTACATACCGGCCACGCAATTGAACAGAGTGGTCTTGCCCGCTCCGTTGGGTCCTATGAGGCCGACTATCGAGCCCCTCTCCACGTCGAACGAGACGTCGTTGTTGGCGACGAGGGCACCGAAGGTCTTCGTCAGGTTTTTGACTGTCAGTATGGCCATCACAGGTCACCTCCCTTTGCGGAAGGATCCTCTTCGCGAGGCGCCAATCGGCGGATAAGCCCCATGATACCCGTAGGCTGTCGGATCATCGTGACGATGATTATCAACCCGAATACTATCAGGTCGATGCCGGACCCAAGGTGGGTCAGGTAGGCCCGTGTGTACTCCTGCAGCGGTATCAGAACCGCGGCCCCGAGAAGCGGCCCCCAGAAGGTCCCCAGTCCGCCGAGGATGGTGATCAGCACGAACTTCATCGACATGTCAAGCGACATCACCATCGGAGGATCGACCCTGTAGTTGTACTGTGCGAAGAATGCGCCGCAGAGGCCCGCGAGTCCGGCGGACAGAGCCATGGCCGACAGTTTCACCACGGAGCTGTTGACCCCGAGCGACTCGGCGGTCTCCTGTCCCTCTCGCACCGCCCTAAGGTAGTAGCCCATCCTGTGGGAGTCGATCCAGCGCACTACGCCGAATATCAGCGCGAAGAGGAAGAGCGCCCCGAAGTAGTAGCCCGTCTTGTCGGAGGACCAGGAGAAGTTCCTCCAACCGTCCTCCAGTATCGGGTAGTCGAGCCCTATCGCGCCACCCACCCAGTTCCAGATCATGAAGAGCCTGTTGAATATCTCGACGATGGCGAAGGTGGCTATGGCGAAGTAGTGCCCCTTCAGGCGGAAACATGGAGCGCTGATCGGTATCGAAACCACCGCGGCCAGCAGCGCCCCGACGGGAGCGCCGAACCAGGGCAGGGAGTTGTACTGGACCACGGCCATCGCCGCACCGTAGGCGCCTATTCCAAAGAATACGGCATGTCCGAAGGAGGTCTGCCCGCAGTAGCCGCTGATGATGTTCCAGGCCTGGGCCATGGCCGCATAGAGCAGTACCATCGTCAGAACGTGACCGTGAAATGTGTTCTCCACGCCGCCCGGTATGAACGGGAGGACGACCGCGCCAGCGAGAAGAGCGTACCATAGTCTATCCGATAGTTTTTTAGTATTCATGCACGCTCACCACCCGAACAGCCCTCTCGGGCGAACCAGTATGACCGCCAGGTAGACGGCGAAGACCGCCGCGTACTTCACCACGGCGGCAATGTAGAAGCCCGTGAAGGACTCCACCAGCCCGATTATTAACGCCGCCAGCAGGGCGCCCGGGATGCTTCCAAAACCTCCGAGCGCGACGACGACGAACGCGATCAGGCTGAACAGAGACCCGACCTCAGGGTAGACGGCAAGGTATGAGGTCATCATGCCCCCTGTTATTCCGACGCAGGCGCCGCCGATCCCGAATACCATGAGATAGATATGCTCGGTTCTGATACCCATTAACTCCGCCGCCTCGCTGTCCATCGCTGTTGCCTGTATCGCCCATCCAAGCCTGGTCTTCTTCAGCATCCAGTAGAGGCAGGCTAGGACGACAAGAGCGAAGGCAGCGGTCACAAGTTGAGGCACGGAAAGTATGGCGCCGCCCAGGGAGATGGTCTTGCCCTCCATTATGGTCCCGGACAGCAGCCTGAAGTTCGGGGTGAAGCGGTTCATGCAGAAGTTTTTCAGAACCATCGAGAGCCCGAAAGTGGCAAGCAGAGGCGCCATGGCGGACTTCCCGAGGCTGTTCCTGATTATCAGCCTGTAGGTCGCCGCCCCCATGATAAACAGGAAGACACCCGCCGCGATCCAGGAAAAGAGGGGGTCCACGTTCAGAAAGAAGCCTATCCAGTAGCTGACGTACATCCCGACCATCAGGAACTCCCCGTGTGCGAAGTTTATTACGTCCATAACTCCCCATATCATACTCAGTCCCGCGGCGACAAGCGCATAGACAAGGCCGTTGAGAAGGCCATCCAGAAGGACCTGAAGAAAACTGCTCATAATCCGCTCAACCTCCTGAAAAAAGGGGGAGGCAAAATGCCGCCCCCTCGAAACAGTGCAATTCAGATAATATTCTGCCTAGTCCCTCTCGTCCCAGGGGGTCATCGGGAATATTGGATCGGAGTTCTGGAACTTCTCCGGATAGATGGTGTTGTACTGAAGGTCCTTGATCTGCGTGATGACGCTGAGGGCCTTGATGTTCTGGCCGCCCGGCTCGAAGGCCACCTCGCCGCTGAGGGAGAGGGGGGACTCGAAGGTCTCGGTCGCAAGTATCTCGCGGACCTTCTCAGTGTCGACCTCGCCGGCCATCTCAATGGCCTGGCCCAGGACCAGCAGCATGACGGCCTCCTGGAGGGAGTCACTGTCAAACTCCTGGTTGGCGAGCGGGAAGTAGAATTTCTCCTGCACCTTCAGGGCCTCGGGCATGAAGTCCTTCGCCAGCTCCGGTGAGAAGCTCATTCCGCCCATGAAGTAGTCTCCGTCCCCTGCGAGCTCCTTCTGGACCGCGGGGTTCTGGTAGCCGGTGCAGAAGTTGATGGCGATCCTGGGAAGCCAGTTGACCTGCTTCATGGTGCGCACCCACAGTGAGTAGTCTCCGCCCAGAGCCGCACCGAAGACCGCGTCCGGATTGGCCGCCTTGAGGGTCTGGACCTCGCTGTTGAGGTTGGTCGCGCCGTTGTTGAACGGGACGTCCGCCACGACCTCGAGACCGATCTTCGCCGCCGCCGCCTTGCCCTCGTCGGCCGCGTGCTTTCCGAACTCGGTGTTCTCGTAGATGAGGCCGAGGGTCTTTATCCCCGCACCCTTCTCCTCGTTGAGGTACGTGATGTAGTCGGTGAACTCGGTGGCCTCGATGGCGTCGGTCGGGGCATGGCGGAAGAAGTACTTGTAATCCCTCTCGGTGAGCGCGGCGGAGCTGGACGCCCCGCATAGGAAGAGCTTCTTGGCCCGCTCGGCCACCGCGCTGGCGGGCTTCGTGGCCGCGCTATTATAGCTGCCTATGATGGCGAAGACGCCCTCCTGGTTGTACAGGCGCTCCGCCTCGGACTTCGCGACATCGGGCTTGCCCTGGTGATCGGCCTTGATTATCTCGATCTTGTATCCGTCCAGCAGGCCGGCCTTCGCCGCTAGGGGAACGTTGAAATCCTCGTAAGCGCCGTTGATCAGCTCGGCCGCGGCGAGAACGGAGTTCAGGCAGTTCTGTCCGGAAACGGCCGACGAACCGGTCAGCGGGAAGAGAGTGCCGATCTTGATTACCTTCTCCTCGGCCACAGCGCCTCCGGCCAAGAGAAGAGCGCCTAGCACACATACTACAATGGTGAAAGCGATTTTCCTGAGCATAAGACTGCATTCCTCCTTCAAGTGGATAGATCTGTTATGCGGATGCCCGAGACGACTTCTGGATCACGGCTTAGCCTGAGCCACCCCCTTCCATCGGGCAACCGTCGACTCCTGTTACCAAACGATAGTATTAGCACGAGGCGGTTTTGTCAATCCGACGTTGCTTAGTTAAAGGGGTGCGAATCGGCATCGCGTCAGACGTACAGCTTGTTCCCAGGCATCCCTGCCGCCCTCGGAATTCGCTCTTCGTCCATCCTCAGCAGCCATTCTGCGAGACGGGCAAAGCCCGCGTCAAAGGCCGAGGGCATCACGATGTCCGCAACGGAGAGCACCTCGGGAGTGGCGTCAAGCGGCGCAGCCGCCAGGTCGGCCTCCTTCAGCATCTCCACGTCGTTATGATGGTCACCCACGGCTACGACGATCTCTGGACGCTCCGAGAGTGAATCCAGCCACCTCCGCAGAGCCGACCCCTTGGACACTCCCGGGGACAGCACGTCGAGGTATCCCTCGCCCGCCTGCATGATCTCGGCCCTGTCTCCGAAACTGTGTTTCATCTTCCGTTCCAGCGGCAGTATGTGCTTTCTCTCGCCGTAGAAGAGCACCCGGAAGACCTGGTCAGGAGTGAAAGGCGCCTCGCAGGAGGCCTCCACGGTGATTCCGGACCCGGTGAGGTAGCTGCCCGTTATGTGATCATCCTCCCTGCAGAAGGCGAGTTCGTCGCCTACCACCTGAAGCTCGACTGGGCAGTCCCAGCCTGCCTTGAGGACCTCGTGGGCCAGGCCGGGATCCATTGGTGTCTCGAAGACGGGCCTGCGTGTCCTGTGATCCATAACCCTGGCCCCGTTGTAGACGATCGCGGGCAACTCCGTCCCCGTCGCTCTTACGTGATGCATAGAGGAGGCGAGCATTCTGCCGGTCGCCACCATGATGTCCCAGCCATTTTTGCGAAGGCGCTCGCAGGCGGACACAACCTCCGGCGAGATGTCGTTTCCTATGGACAAGGTCTCGTCGATATCCGTAACCACTAGCTTCATCTGGTATTCATCCTCCATGAAAAGGGCCCGTATCCCCGAGAAACGGAGAAGCGGGCCCTTGAACTCGATGATGTCTTTTCGCCGAGGTGGGTCTACTTGCCGGCCGCCTTCTTCTTGAGCTCCTGGATGACGTCGTCGGTGATGTCGATGCCTCCGAAGTAGACAGCGGATTGCTCGATGACGACGGTAAGGCCCTTGAGCCTGGCCACTGTCCTGACGGCCACCTGGGCCTCCTGGAAGATCGGCTGCATCAGGCGGGCCTCCTCCTGGGCCAGCTCGCTCCTCTTGGCATTGAAGATCTGGGCCTTCTTATTCTGATCCGGCTCCTTCTCCATCGCCAGCCTCGTCTCGTTTTCCTTCTGGGAGCTTATCTGCTGCAGCTGCTTTGTGACACCCTCGAACTTCGGGTGCTGAAATATGATCTTCTGAGAATCTATCACGCCGATCTTCTCGTTCGCGGAAGCGACCGCGACCGTCAAGACGGAGAAGATGAACACCATTAACAGAAGAACCCCTATGCGTTTTCTCAAGAACATCGAACTACCTCCTCGACTTTTTTGCTATTCTTTTTACCCCTAAGAAGTATATACTCCGTATCATGAAAAGTCCAGATAATCCGCCCGCAAGAGCCCCGATTACATCTGGTCGCACACGGCGCAGACCGAGTCGACCACCCTTCGTACGTCGTCGTCGGAAAGACCGTAGAAGAGCGGCATGCTGATCTCCCTGGCGTAGAGCTCCTCCGCACGGGGAAATTCGCCCGGACTGTAACCGAAGCGCCGCCTGTAGTAAGGGTGCAATGGGACGGGCGGGTAGTGAACCATCCCGTGTATACCCATCTTCCCGAGGGCCTCGAATGCTCGCGAGCGGCTTTCCCTGCTGAACTGAAGCGGGTACAGGTGGTAGGCGTGCCCTTCGGTACGAGGAGGAATCCGCAAGGACGGAATGCCCTCGAACCGCTCATCGTACGCCGCCGCTATCTCCCTCCGCCTGGCGAGGAACCCCTCCAGCTTCTTCATCTGGCTGACGCCAAGGGCCGCGTGCAGGTCGCTCAGGCGATAGTTGAAGCCGAGGAACTGCATCTCCGTGGCCCACGGCCCGTCGGGGGGCGACATGAAATTGTCCGGCGACTTTTCTATTCCGTGCGTGCGGAAGAGGCGCATTCTCACCGCGAACTCCTCCGAGTCGGTCGTAACCATTCCTCCCTCAGCCGTCGTTATGTGCTTGACCGGGTGGAAGCTGAAGGCCGTCATGTGAGCCTCCTTGCCTACTCTAACTCCGTTCCTGGTCGCTCCAAGAGCGTGGCAGGCATCCTCCACGACCACCGCCCCGTTCTTCTCGGCGAGCTCGAGGAAGGGGCCGAGGTCCACGGGGAAGCCCGCGTAACTGACGGGCGCGATCACACTTGTCCTTGGGGTCGCCTTGCCGGCGGCCTCCTTCGGGTCGAGACAGAGAGTCCGAGGGTCGATATCGCCGAAGACCGGTACCCCTCCAAGGTAGAGGGCCGCGTTGCCCGTGGCGGCGAAGGTCATGGCGCTGGTCAGGACCTCGTCGCCCGCCTCGACGCCCGCGGCGAAATAGGCTCCGTGCAGAGCGGCCGTTCCGTTGGCGAAGGCCACAGCGTGCTCTGTGCCGACGTACCGGGCGAAGGCCTCTTCGAACTGTCTTACCGAGGGGCCCTGGGTCAGCCAGTCGCCCCTCATGACGGAGATAACCGCTTCGATGTCTTCCTCGTCGATGTACTGACGCCCGTAGAATAACGATCTCATTCCTTCACCGCCTTTAGCATGTCTTGGCCCGCCGCTCCCTGAAATAGGCGACCATGGCCTCCGCACACTCCTCCTCCAGGACTCCGGACTCGACCCTACACCTGTGATTGAGGCGGCCGTCGCGGACTATGTCGAACAGGGTGCCGCACGCCCCGGCCCTCGGGTCGGGACAGCCGAACACCAGTCGAGCGATCCTCGCCAGCACTATCGCACCGGCACACATAGGACAGGGCTCAACCGTGACGAAAAGGGTGCAGCCCGAGAGGTTCCACCCGCCCAGGCAGGCCGCCGCCTCCCGTATGGCAAGGATCTCGGCGTGAGCGGTCGGGTCGTCGCTCTTCCTGTTGCCCGCCCTGGCGAGCACCCGGCCCTCGGACACGACCAACGCTCCAACCGGCACGTCTCCCCGCGCCGCGGCCTCTCGCGCCTCTTCCAGCGCGAGGCGCATGAAGCGTTCATCGGACCGCCGGGTCTGCGGCATCAGCCTTCCTCTCCGTCGATCGGCCCCAGCAGGGGCACCATGATGTCCAACTGCTCAAGCCCCTGGACGTCCGTCTCCAGCAGAGGGAGCTCCACCAGCGGGAACCGGGGGAAGCGAGCGCGTATGTCGCCCAGGCAACTCTCCTGCGAAGCGCGGCGCTTGTCAAAGAAAGCTCCGGCGTCCGGCGGTATCAGCTTGTTGATCACTATGCCCCCGATGGCTATGCCGTGCCTCTCCAGCATCTCCACAGCCCGCGCCGTCTCCAGTATGGAGAGCCTCTCCGCGTTCATGACGAAGAAGAAGGCGGAGAGAGAGGCGTCCGTCAGGAGGTCCCTGGCGAGCTCGAACTTCTCCTTGCGGGCCGTGAGGGTGTCCAGAATCGGATCCTCCTTGATCCTATCGGCTAGCTTGGAGTCGTAGCGGGAGGCCATCTTCATCAGGTGCATGGCCTTCCTTCGCTTCTCTATCAGCTGGTCGATCCATGCACCGAGTATCTCCGGCAGAGTGAGCAGGCGAAGGGTGTGCCCGGTCGGCGCGGTGTCGAACACGATGGAGTCGTAGTCCTTTCCGGCGGACTCCATCAGTTCGACGAACTTGTCGAATATGGCCGCCTCCTCGGCGCCCGGCGACATGTAGGCTATCTCGATCTGCCTCTTTATCTCGTCCACGATGGCGGCGCTGACCAGGTCGAGCGTCTTCTCCTGGACAAGTTCCATGTACTTCTTCGCCTCCGCCGCCGGGTCTATCTCCAGCCCGCGGAGGTTCTCGGCCAGCGGGACAGAATCGCCGCCTATGCTCCTCCCGAAGGCATCGGCAAGTGAATGGGCCGGGTCGGTTGAGACCACCAGGGTCCTGACACCCCTTCGAGAAAGGGATAACGCATACGCGGCGGCGCAGGAGGTCTTACCCGTACCTCCCTTGCCGCCGAAGAACGAAAAACGCCTCATTGATCTGTCTCCTCACGTGTCGAAATCAAACTGGGCCGCCTTCTCGGCCAGGATGAACTTCCTGTTCATGATGCGGCGCTCCCAGGACTCCAGGTCGTCCGCCACGTAGGGCAACAGCTCCAGCATGTAGTAGGAGATGGGGTTGGGAATACCCAGGAAGTCGCCGAACAACAGAAGCATCAGGTTGTCGTTGATGTCGAAGGCCTCCTTGCGGACGACCGCCATTCGCCTGTCCAGGAAGGCGCCGTGATGGAACAGGACGAAGAACTCCCACGCTTTTTTAAGCGCCGGCCAGAGTCTTTTCAAGAGCTAACCGGGACCTACTTCTTGTCGACGGCCAGAACGCCGGCCACGGAGAAATTCTCTCGCGACATGTCCTCGATAATGATCCTGACGCTCTCCGGAGGAACCGACAGTGTTCCGCAGATCGTCTTCGTGACCTCCGAGGCCAGCCTCCTCTTGTCGTCCACGGTTCTGCCTTCGAACAGCTTTACGTTGACTATAGGCATCTGAAAAACCTCCTTCATCTCATACATACCGGGGCCTGAGAGGAACCAGGCCCCGACGTGCGTCATACAAGGGTGCTATTTCTTGGGCGCGGGCGCCTTTCCCGATGCGTACTGGTATGCCTTGAACGGGATCATCTCCTTGGACATGCCTATGAACTCGCGGGAGGACTCGTCGTACTCGGTGGACCTGATGACCCCCCCGAGCATGTCGTAGTGGTTTATATAGGTAACGGCGAACGACTTGCCGTCGCTGGAGTAGACGTAGCCGTACTCGGTGAAATAGAGTCCGTCCGCGACCTCCTGGTCCGTCCCGAACTTCTCGACGATAAGCTGGATGGTCTCCTCCTTGACCGTCGGATTGGTGTAGTACTTCCTCGCGTTCGCGAACAGAACCCCGTTATCCGAGCCGTAGTTGACCAGGTACCACTGCATTTTGATGTGGTCCTGACCGAAGTTGACCGGCTGGATGTCGGCCGACGCCGCCAGTCCCGAAACGAGAAGCACGAACAGACAAACCACTGCCGAAACCCCGATAGTACGCGTGTTGATTCTCATGCTGAATAGCACAACTCCTTCCTGATTTTTCATCTTGGCTGTAACGATTAGTCTACCACAAGAACCTGAAAAAAGCGCTAAGGAAACCTGTTACCATCCGTGCAAAACAGGCTCCCTCATGAATGCCCCCAACCCGTAGCTGACGGGGCGCTCGAGGCCATCGGAGAGGACATTCCAGAGGCCCTTCTCTGTCATTATCTGCGAGGAGCCTCCTCCGTCGAGATTCAAGGCGTACATGGCACCGGCGTTCTTAAGGACCCTCGCCAGCTCGTCAAGGGTGAAACCGACGCTGTGGAGCGCGTTTCTGCCATCCCCGACGAAGAAGAACCACTCGCCCTCCCCGGTCAGCCCGACCGCGGTGCGCGGGTGACGGCGGTGCGTGAAGGACTCGCCGAGGTTCTCGCTTTCCGTAAGCACCTCCCCGTTGCTCAGCAGAAAGGGCCCGCCCTGGACGATGTTCGTCATGCTCATCCACGACTGGTCGCTGTCGTTGAAATTATTGACCGTCCATATCGTATCCTCGGGGGAGAGGGCCTCGATAAAGCGGGCGGCGGATCCGTAGACCGCCAGCACGCTTCTTCCCTCGGGCAGGGGATTGCTCCCCGCCGTCCGGACCTCAGTCACCCTCTCTCCGTCGAGCAGCGCCTCCGCGGTGCGGATCGTCGACACAGGCGTCTCTCTTCCGAAGTGAGAGGTGAAGAGCACGGCCCCATCCCCCTTCAAGGGCTTGTTTATCCCGTTGAGGTCCATGTAGCCGCCGCTTAAGTAGGCCCTGCCGGTCCATGCGAGCTCGCCGAACACGGCCCTGTTCTCCCTGTTCCAGCCCAGGCATGTTCTGCCCGCGATGGGCGCCGATGCAAGAACCCCGTCCAGCATGAGGGCTCCGATAGGGCTCCCTCTCCCCTTGCCGGAGGTTCCGAAGAACCCCCCGTTCACGGCGGCGACAGCTCCGTTGCGGAACATGGAGCTTAAAGGCGCCAACGCCTGCAGCCCCTCCCCTGGAATCAGCGGGCGGATCTCGAATAGCGCCGGGTCGAAGATCATCATCGTCCAGAAGCGCGGCGTGTCGCTCTTCTCCCAGCTGGGGATGCTGGAGAAGACGACCCCTTCCCTGCCATGAGCCCTCGCCGCGTCCAAAAAGGCCCGGATTCCCCCGTACCTGTCGAGCAGCTGCGACCTCACCCTCCAGTCGTAGTTGTAGCTGTCCACTGTGGCGTCCACTCCAGAGCCGGCCATGAGCGCCCTGAACGATTCTGCGTCCTCCTTGGTATCAAAGCCGTTCACCACGCCCCTCCACTTGGGCGCGATCATGCACACTCCCTCCCGCCTGATCCGTACGATCATGCCCTTGTACGGAGAGAGGTCGACGGTGAGGAGGAGCTCTCTCACCGCTTGAGCGACGATAGCCGCTATCTCCTTGCCCTCGGAGGGGGTGATCCTCCTGTTCGGCTCAAAGTTCGAGCCAGTCTTTTTCAACAGGGGCGGTCTCATGTACAGGGCCGCCGCGATTGCCCCCCTCTCCTCCGGTCGAAGCGAATCAACGTCCTTGAAGGGCAGCGGACAGCCGGACAGGGCGATTGGCTCGAAGAGCAGTCCAAGGCTTTGGACGGCATGGACTATCGCCTCCAGGCGGGTGACCGGATCTGAAAATTTGCCGTCGGGCAAGGGGACCAGGTTGTAATCCAGTGCAGCATTGACAGCGGACTTCTCCCCGGCCGGCATGGGAAATCCACGCGCATTGAACAGGAGCGTGATGAACTCGTCTCTCCTGATGGTGGCCGCTGCGTCCGATCCCCGGGCACCGAGGACGAGCGCATAGAGGACGAAAAGAAGCAGGACGACTGCGAGACGCCTTGAACAGACAGCCTTGCGGCATTCGGTGGACGAAGGGATTCTGTCGGGGGACGCGGTCGGACCGGCGGGTTTATTAGCCCTCGCTCGCCCGTTCGCAAAGCCTGATGGACAATCTTTCACACTATCTACTCCTTGGGGTTTTCAAAGAGGGTTGAAATGAGAGAAAAACCCTTGTGATTATAGAAAACACCGAAAAAAATCGGAACCCTTAGGATTCCGATTGAAATGCCCCTGAAGTATGGCGCGCCGGACAAGATTCGAACTCGTGACCTGCGGTTCCGTAGACCGCCGCTCTATCCATCTGAGCTACCGGCGCGCGTATCGGGCGTCGCTGCCACATTCCTCCGGTCCCCTGCGCGATCTGCAAAGACCTCGAAAATGGCGGTGGGTGAGGGATTCGAACCCTCGAGGGAGGTTTGGGCCCCCCTACTCGCTTAGCAGGCGAGCGCCTTCGACCTACTCGGCCAACCCACCAAGGACAGCGCGCTCTATTTTATAAAAGGGCTGTATGACTGTCAATAGCCCAGTGACAAAAGAAGCAGCCTACTCCTCTTCTTTTTCCTCTTCAGGAGCGGGGGAGTCCGACTCCTCCACTCCCTCCCCGGCCGCGGGCGACTCAAGGCCGGCGGTCTCCTCCGGCGCAGCCTCGTCCTCCGCCTCCGCGGGCGGTTCCGGCACGTGGAACAGTTCAAGGTCGTGAACGACCACCGTCGCTCCATCCCTCAGCTCTCTGAAGAAGGTCTCGACGGACATCCTCTTCTTCTCCTCGAGGATTATGGCCTTGACGTCGTCTCCCACCTCTTCGAAGGCCACGGTCGACTCCTCGATCTTCTCCCTCTTGATTCCGACGAAGAAGTCACCGTCCTCCATCTTCGCCGGGCCGCCCACCGATTCAAGCCCCAGGGGTGCTAAAAGGCCCAGCTTATCCTTGAAGGAGGAGTCAGCCATGAAAACCGGCCCCGTGTCCAGGGTGCTCGTGATCAAGTCGTCCGATGCAACGGCACCGACCACTTCCTTCCACTCGCCGCCGAGCTTTATCGCCTCAACCGCCCTGACGGCCGCGGCCTCGTCCTTGAACCTGGCGTAGTCCACCTTGAAGCCGGCCGGGGAGTGGAACAGGAGTTCCTTCATCTTCTCGTAGAAGTCGAGGGCCTCCTCTTCGGTGGCCTCGAGCCCCTCGGAGGCACGCTCCACAACCTTGCCCTGGACTATCTGGGCGGCGATGCTCTCCCTCAACTCGGCCATCTTGACGCCGCTCTGGTCGAGATACTGCATGAAGGCCTCCTTGGTGGGAAACTGGTCGGAGACCTCGCGGATGGCCTGGTCTATCTCGGCATCGGTCGCGTCGAGGCCGGACTCTTTGGCCTCGACCGCCAGGCGCTGATTTGTCACGATGCCGTCCAGGGCGGCCCTGTAAAGCCTTGGAATGTCCTCAGGCTTGATATCGCGGACGTCCATCCTGCCGACCAGGTCCCTTACGCTCCGGTCCAGCGTCGAGCGTAACAACGACTTGCCATCTATCTCGGCAACAACGTAGTCGCCGCCCTCGCTTCCCTCGGGTGCGCGACCCTTCCGCGCGCCCTCGAAGCCGTACATCCCGAATACCGAGATCACGAACAGCACGGCTATGGCGATCATTATCCAGCGCATCTGAGACCTGAGGGTCTTCATCAACAAGCTGCATCTTCCTCTCTTTTGAAATCCGATCTCCAATGGAGGATTTTACCACAGAAGAGGTGATTCTTTACTACACCTCCGACAGGTTTTTCCCCATTTTCGCCTCGGCTTTAAGCGGAACCGACAGGGTCGCCGCACCTTCCATTATCCTGACGAGCTCCGCTTCTACCTCGACGGCTTTCTCAACGGGGCATTCACAGACAAGCGAGTCGTGCACCTGCAGCATAAGACGGACGCTTCTGTCGCTGGAGTACCGGCGGCTGAAGTCTATCATGGCCCTTCGGGCTATGTCCGCCGCGCTACCCTGGATCGGGGTGTTCACCGCGACCCTGCGCAAAGCGTCCCTGTCTCTCGGACTGGTGGCGACCTCGTCCAACGGGCGAACGCGCCCCGCGATGGTCTTCGTGTATCCGCGCTCCTTCGCCTCGTTATAACCGGCCTCGAGATAGTCCTTCACCCCGGGAAGCGCTCCGAAGTAGCGCCCTATTATCGACGCGGCCTCTTGACGCCCTATGGACAGGCGACTTGCCAGGCCGAAGGTGCTCATTCCGTACAGCAGGCCGAAGTTGATCATCTTCGCCACTCGCCTCAGCTCCGGCGTGACCAGGCCCGGCTCGGTCGAGAAGACCCACGAGGCCGTCTCCGTGTGAATGTCCCTGCCCGACGCGAAGGCGTCCAGCAGGCGCTTGTCGCCGCTTAAGTGGGCGAGGATGCGAAGCTCTATCTGCGAGTAGTCGGCCGCGATGAACATTCGCCCCTCTTCGTGGGGCATCAGGCTCTCCTTGACCCGCACGGCCCAATGGCCGAAGGTCGGCAAATTTTGCAGGTTGGGCTCCCTGCTGCTCAGCCTGCCCGTCCCGGTCACGGCAGGCTCGAAGATGCCGTGTATCACGCCCTTCCCAAATTCCGCCGCCTTCGCCAGAGGCTGCACAAAGCCGGACAGCATCTTCGACAGCTCCCGGTGCTCCATCAGGAGGTTCGGAACCTCGTCGAACGGAGGGCCGAGAGAAGACAGCCCCTCCAGCACGGAGATGTCCGTGGAGTACCCCGTCTTGGTCTTTTTCCCGGGGGGCAGGCCGAGCTTCTCGAAGAGCAGCCAGGCGACCTGCTTGGGGGAGTTCAGATTTATCCTCTCCCCGGCCTTCGACGCGATATCCTCCTCTATGCCGGACAGGCGCCCCGACAGGTCCGAGTCGAGAGAAAAAAGCGCATCCGACGAGCATCTTATTCCGTATCGCTCCATCTCCACCAGCACGGGGATAAGCGGCATATCAAGCCCGAGCATCAACTCCTCGAGCCCTGGATAGCCTTTCATTCGCTCGCTCATGGCACCGTACTCGCCCGCAAGAAGCCCCGCCCGTCCCTCGGGCGGGAGATCCGCATAGCCCTCCATGACGGTCTCCGGCGCGTGATGCGTCGCATCGGGGTGAAGCAGGTAGTGGGCCGTCTTGAAGTCCCGCGCGAGCTCGAGCGGTACGAATCCCGGGCCGAAGCAGGCCGCGGCCTCCTTGAAGTCGGGCATCAGCACAGGCGCACCCGCCTCCGAGAGCCGGGCGAAGAGCTCGCCTCTCTCCTCGGCGGCGACCCTCCGAATCTCCCCCTCTCCCTCGCGGAGGAACAGCTCGGATGCGGAAAGATGCATCGGGTACCTGCCCTCGATCACGGGCAGAAGGACGATCCCCTCAAAGGAGGCGCCGCCCGGTGCCGATTCTCTCTCCGCGCCGGGCCCGTCCCTCTCTTGCAGGAACCTCGACGCCAAACTCTTCAGCCCGAGGCGACGGCAAAGCTTAAGAAACCTCTCAGTATCGGCGGGACGAGGCTCGTACACCGAGAGGTCCTCCTCCGTATCGCAGAGCAACCTCGTCAGCTCGCGGCTTTTGAACGCCTGCTCGCGGTTCCCCTCCAGCCTGGTCTTCATCGCGCCCTTCAGCTCGGCCAGGTTATCGTAAATGCCCTCCAGGGTGACGTATTTTCCCAGCAGCTTCCTGGCCGTCTTGTCACCTACCCCGGGGACCCCGGGGACGTTGTCCACTGTATCGCCGAGAAGGGCGAGGTAGTCCGGCATCGAGGATGGAGGGAAGCCGTACTCCTCCGTAAAGGAGCCGCCGTCCATCTTGACGAAGCTGCTGATGCCCCTGACCGGCCTCAATACCTCGATCTCCCTGTCCAAGATCTGGAGCACGTCCTTGTCGGAGGAGAGCACCAGCGTATCCATGCCCTGCTCCGCAGCCGCGCAGGCCGAGGAGGCGATTACATCGTCGGCCTCTACTCCATCCCTAACTACCACGGGCGCACCCATGACATCCAGCAGCTCCAGGATAAGGGGGAGCTGCGTCTTGAACTCCGGAGGCGTGGGTTTCCTTCCCGCCTTGTAATCCTCGTACGCCTCGTGTCTGAAGGTGGGACCGGGGGCGTCGAAAATAATGCCGTACAGGTCGGGTTCCCATTCGTCCTTTATCTTCTGGAGCATGTTGAAGAACCCGACTATGGCGTTGGTAGGAGTCCCGTCCGGTGCGTTCAGCTCCCTGATGGCGTAAAAAGCCCTGAACGCAAGCCCATGACCGTCCACGAGAAGTAATTTTTTCTTTTTCAGATCTATCACACCCCTCAGGCAAGCGACGTTAAGAAATAATGACCTTTCAAGGTTATAATAGCTCATTGTGCGACTTTGCGCACCAACGACGCACGACAAGACGAAGCACCGAGGAGGAACTGAAATGAAGGAGACGGTACGGGTTCGCTTCGCTCCGAGCCCGACAGGAGCGCTGCACATCGGGGGCGGGCACACGGCCCTGTTCAACTGGCTGTGGGCCAGGCACATGGGCGGGAAGTTCATCCTGCGCATAGAGGACACCGACAGGGAGCGCTCGACCCAGGAGTACGAGGATACGATAATGTCCGGCATGCGCTGGCTCGGGCTCGACTGGGACGAGGGACCGGACACGGGCGGCCCCTACGGCCCGTACAGACAGTCGGAGCGCCTCTCATTCTACCGCGAGACAGCCGAAAAACTCCTGGGCGAAGACAAGGCGTACAGGGAGGGCAATGCGGTGATATTCAAGATGCCACCAGGAGTTCCGCTCGCCTTCGACGACATAGTGTACGGGCGCATAGAGATGCTCAGCGACACCCTGAAGGACACTGTGATGATAAAGAGCGACGGCATGCCCACCTACAACTTCGCCGTCGTGGTCGACGACCACTTCATGGGGATAACCCACGTCATAAGAGGGGAGGATCACATATCCAACACCCCGAAGCAGCTCGCGCTGTACGATTCGCTCGGATGGGAGAGGCCCGTCTTCGCCCACCTGCCGATGATACTTGGCAAGGACAAGAAGAAACTCTCGAAGAGGCATGGCGCCACCAGCGTCTACGAATACCGGGACATGGGCTACATGCCCGACTCGGTGTTCAACTTCCTGGCGCTGCTCGGCTGGTCGCCGGGAGACGACAGGGAGATCTTCTCCCGCGAGGAGGCAGCGGATATGTTCGACCTGTCGAGGGTGATCAAGAAGCCGTCGGTCTTCGACATGGACAAGCTGAATCACATCAACCAGGAGCACCTCAAGAGGCTACCGCCTTACGAGCGACTGGCCCTGGTGGAGCCCTTCTGGAGGGGAATGGGCCTTCCGGTGGACTCTCACTCGAGGGAGTACCTGGCGGATTCCCTTACCCTTTTGGAGGGACGGGGGCAGACAGCCAGGGAGGCCGCAACCTACTCCGACTACTTCCTGGACTTCGAGCCTGTAAAGGAGAGGTACGAGGGGGTTTCGAAGGACGGAAAGCACATTGAAGTTTTAAGGAGGTACAACTCCGAGCTTCTGTCTCTGCCGGACTGGAACGCAAAGGGCATGGAGGACTTCTCCCGTGAGTGGAGCGTCGCGAACGGCATCAAGATGAGGGACCTTGCGATGCCCCTTCGCCTATGCCTGACCGGGATGAAGGTCAGCCCCGGAGTGTTCGAGGTAGCCGAGCACTTGGGTCAGGACGAGGTGCGAAGGCGCCTGGAGCACTACGGAGTCATATAGGACGAAGGCGGGCCTCGAGGCCCGCCTTTTTATTGACCGTGTGGTATCACCCGTCATTTCGCACCGGTGGAGGCTCTTTTCAGGCCCCCTCCACGGATGGCTGTTTCACGGGCTTTCCCGTGTCCGTTACTATCTGGGCCTTGCGGTCGTACGAGGAAATGAGATAGTCCTCCGACGACAGCAGGCACTTCACCGGGCAAATCTCCACGCACTGAGCGCAGAAGCAGCACCTGTCGACGTGGATCTGGATCTTCTTGTCCTCGGGGAGGAACTCGATCGCGTTCGCCGGGCAGACCCTTATGCAGAGCCTGCACCCTATGCAGGCCTCCCTGTCGTAGTTCAGTCTGCCTCGGAAGTGCTCGTTGACACCTATGGGCGGATTGAGCTCTATCCACCCCTTCTCCGCCGCGTCAAGGGCCTCCGTCATGGAGTCTGGCATCCTGGCCACGGGGAAGAGGTTGGTGAAGGTCCTCTCCCATAGCTGGCGCACCAGCTGAACGATCATGCGGTTGATCATGGCTCTCCACCCCCTCCTAGGCCATGAGGCCGACCGTGGCCAGGATCATGCCGGCTATGGACAGCCCGGCCACTTTGATCAGGTAGAACTCCGACGCCTGCCAGATCTTGAACCTTCCGAACATGGTCCTCATAAGAGTGACAACCAGGACCTGGACTATGAAGACCTTGACCCAGAAACAGACGAAGTCGAAGGCGAACAGAAGCACTCCCCCGAGCCTCAGGAAACCACCGAGAGACCAGGGGAAGAAGAGTACCGTGATCAGGGCCGACAGGGCCGTCGCCCTGAGAGCGAAGACGATCTTCAACAGGGCCAGGTTTCTGCCGGAGTACTCGATTATCAGTCCGTCGAGTATCTCGGTCTTGGCCTCGGGGATGTCCATCGGGCCCTTGCCCGTCTCGCCCGGAACCACCAGGATCAGGGAGAGGAAGAGGCAGAACACCCCTAGGAAGCCTATCCTTCCCGACATGCCCCACACGGACATGCCCGCAAAGGTCTCGAGGTTGAACGGGTCGCCCGGCATGCCGGTCCTGAGGGCCACCCACGCCATGGTCGACACGACCACAGCGAGGGGCAACTCGTAGCTCATCATCAGGACCATCTCGCGCTGCGCTCCGACGTTCGCTATCGGGCTCCCGCTCGCGAAGCCTCCTACAGCCATTGCGACCCCCGACAGGCCCAGCAGGTAGATTATCAGTATCAGGTCTCCGTGCATCCCGAGGACGGGCGGAAGAGAGCCTATCGGGATGTAGAGGAAGAGCATGATCATGCTGGCGGCCGCAACCCAGGGGGCCCCGTTGAACGCCCATTTGACCGCCCTGCGGGGGACTATGTTCTCCTTGCCGAGCAGTTTCAGCACGTCGATGAACGGCTGCAGAAGGGGCGGACCGAGGCGGCGCTGCATCCGAGCGTTTATTATCCTGTCGGCTCCGTCGTACAGGAGGGCCAGGATGATCACCAGAAGCATAAGCGCGATTCCGGATACCAGTCGCATAACGGCCATCAACATCTCTGCCTCAGCCTCCTTGTCTTCTCCCTGCTCATCTCGATCAGCTCGGCTCTAGTGTATATCCTGTCGGCCGCGCCGGAGGAGTTCGTCACCAGCATCCTCTCCATGCAGGATATGCACGGGTCGATGCTGTTGATGATGAGAGGCGCATCGGCCAGCTCGTTGTCCCTGAACATCAGCGGCCAGGATACCGCGTTGGCGTAGGTCGGCGCCCGCACCTTCCACCAGTTGACGTTCTCCTCCCCGGCCTTGAGATGCACCACGTGAGTGTCGTCCCCTCTTGGGGCCTCGATGACGCTCCAGCCAGTCCCCTCGGCCTTTTTCAGCGAGGCGAGCACCTTGTTCAAGTTGCTCTCCGTGACGATGTCCCCCTCGGGGAGTCCCTTCATCACTCGCTCTACTATGTTGAGCGACTGGTGTACTTCGAGCACCCTCACAAGGAAGCGATCGAAGACGTCGCCGTAGGCCTTGCCGTAGTAATCCTGCGGGACTATGGCCTTTACGTTGAAATCGGCATAAGCCTCGTACGGCGATGTCTCGCGAATATCGCACCTCACTCCGCTGGCCCGTGCTGTAGGTCCGACCGCGTTGTGCCTCACCGCTTCCTCCTCCGTCAGGACCCCGACGTTGCGCATGCGCGCCTTGGCTATCGGGTCCGCCGTCACGACATCGTAGAAGGCGCCAAACTCGGCCTTGTAGTACTTCACCATCTCCTTGACGGCCTTGGCGACCTCGGGGGTGATATCCCACCGGACGCCGCCGACGGTGGCAACTCCGTAGTTGACCCTGTTGCCGGAGAGGGCCTCCAGCACGTCCATCACCTTCTCGCGAAGCACCATCCCTAGATGGAACGCCGAATCGAAGCCTATCGAGTAGCAGGCCACGCCGGCCCAGAGAATATGGGAGTGCAGCCTCTCCAGCTCCAGCACGAGAGACCTTATATACTGGGCGCGCGGAGGAACCGGGTAGTCCGCCGCATCCTCCACTGCGCGCAGGAAGGCGACCACGTGGGCGAACGAGCAGATCCCGCAGATCCTCTCCGACAGGTATATAACCTGGATCGGGTTTCTCTCGCGCGCCATGAACTCGATCCCGCGGTGGATGGCCCCCGGCCGTACCCTTGCGCCTACTATCTTTTCGCCGTCGAGGTCCAGCCAAGCTGTAATCGGCTCTTTAAGACCGACGTGGACGGGGCCAATTGGAATAGTGTAAGATTTTTCCATCATCGTTCCCCCTACGAAAGTTCCCTTACGTCCTCGGGCTTGGGGCCCGTCTCGTCCCTGCGCCACGGCTTGACGGACTCGTCCCAGTCCTCCGGGAGGAAGACCAGCCCCTTGTTAGGCAGGCCATCGAAGTCGATTCCGAGCATCTCGCGCATCTCGCGCTCGCTGTACTCCACCCCCGGAATACGGGAGTGCAGCGACGGCATCACGAGGTCCTCCTTGGGCACCTCGACACCGACCGCCACCCCGAAGCGCTTTCCGCGCCCCGCGGCATGGAACATGCCGAAGTGGTAGTACAGGGAGATGTGGTCGCCGTCGTCGTTCCCGGACATTACGTGGAACATCGGGAAGTCGAACTCGCCCAGGAGATCTATCAACTCGAGGAACCGCGCCCTCTCCACGGACAGCCACAGGTCTCGGTACTGCTCCTCGTTCTTCAGTCCGCCGGTATGAGAGTTGATCCTTACCATTGCGTCCTCTCCAAAGGCCTCCTTCACCCTGGCCAGCAGCTCTTCGGGCGCACGCCCCTCCGCACTGTTAACACCTGTTGCGGGGAAAGTCATGACTCAGCCTCACCAACTTTCTTCGGTTCCCTGAGGGACTCCAGCTTCATGACGGCCTTGGCCACTCCTTCGATTATCGCCTCCGGGCGAGGAGGGCATCCGTGCACGTAGACATCGACCGGGATGACATTGTCCACCGGGCCGTCGAGGTTGTAGGACTTGTAGAAGACGTCGCCGGAAGACCCGCAGTTGCCGACCACCACGACCGCCTTCGGGTCTGGCATCTGTTCGTATATTCGCCTCAGCCTCTCGGTCATGTATTTCGTCACAGGCCCCGTCACTATCAGAACGTCGGCGTGCCTCGGGGTTCCTACAAGTTTCATGCCGAAGCGCTCGATATCGTAGCGCGGGCTAATGCAGGCCACAATCTCTATGTCGCATCCGTTGCACGACCCGGAGTTGCACGTCGTCACCCAGAGCGACTTGGGCAGAATATCCAGGTACCTCTCCATGAGTTTGTTGATCATGTCGCCCCTCCTATAGAAGAATGAACACGGCCATCAGGGCGACCACTACCACGTAGAAGCCGACGATATCCGTTCCGATTCCCGTGTGCATTCCGATCAGGGCCCTGTAGAAGGGGGCCATGGCCTTCCGAAAACCCCAGTACGCGGAGGAGGCCGGCACCGTTATCTCCGCCCCCTCCTCCGGGACCACGTTTCCGGACCAGAAGATCTCGTCCTGTTCGGTCCCCTCCTTGTAGTCTTCGCGCCCCTGGGCGCGAAGCCACAGGACCAGGGCGGCGGCTATCGCAAAAAACGCTATCCAGGACGATACGTCCCAGTAGCCGAACCCAGTGTAAACAGTACCGAGCATCAGAGCCCACCTCCCATTACTGCGCCGATATACCCGGCCTGGTCGACAAGCGCCTTGGCGGCGGGCTCAACCAGGTATGAAAGAGTCCAGGACGGGAAGAGAGTGGCAATCATGACCGCGAGGGTCAGCACCCCCATGCCGAATAGCATTCCGGTCGGGACCTCCCTCACCGAGGTGAACGACCCCTTCTCCGGCCCCAGGAACGCTGTCTGGAAGACCTTGACGAAAGAGGCCAGGGTCAGCACCGAAGTGACCAGAGCGACGACGGTCAGAGAGGGATGGACCGCGAAGGCCGACTCGTAGATCAGCAGCTTCGACACGAAGCCGTTGAAGGGCGGGAGCCCGGAGATCGCGGCCGCCGCTATCACGAACATCCCTGTAGTGAAGGGCATCCTCCTCGCCAGTCCGCCCAGCTCGTTGAGGTCGCGCTTTCCGGTAGCGTAGTAGACCGCGCCCGCCGCGAGGAATAGAAGGGCCTTGTACATCGTGTAGTTGTAGATGTGGAAGATGCCGCCCTTGATGGCGGTGAAGCCGTATTCGGCCATGCCTCGCGCATCGGTCAGCACCAGCATCCCGACTCCGAGACCAAGCAGCATGTAGCCCACCTGCGAGACGGAGTGATAGCCTATGAGGCGTTTTATCTCGTGCTGGACGACCGCCATCGTGACACCGAAGAACATGGAGGCAAGCCCCATCGCGATTATGACCCACGGCACGAACGCTCCGCCGAGGTTCACGCCGTATAGCGAGAAGCAGACGCGCATCAGCCCGTACAGAGAGGCCTGGCTGACCGCCACCAATAGGCACGATACGCCGGACGGCGCCTCGGCGTACGCGTCCGGAAGCCACATGTGGAGCGGGAAGGCTCCGCACTTCATCGCGAGGGTCCCCACCAGGAAGACCAGCGCCAGCTTTTCCATAGTCCCCGGTCTCATCAGCGAGCCTATGGCGGCCATGTTCAGAGCGTTGTACTTTCCGTACAGGGCGCCCGCCGCGACCAGGAAGATCATCGAGCTGACCTGCGAGATGAGCATGTACTTGAAGCTCGCCTCTATTGCCTCCGGCCTGTCCCTCCAGAATGCTATGAGGCCGATGGATGCTATGGAGGCGATCTCGAGGAAGACGAAGAAGTTGAATATGTCGCCCGTGATCATCATGCCGAGCATCCCGGTAGTCAGCAGGAAGTAGAGAGCGACGAAGCGGCCCAGGCCGGTGAACTTCTCCATGTAGTTCATGGAGAACAGAGCGCCTGCGAAGGATGCTATCGTTCCGCAGACCGCCATGAAGGCGCTGAAGGCGTCCACCTCCATGATTATCCTTATCGGTAGCTTCATCCCGAGCGGCAGGGTTAGATTGTAGCTCTCGCCGCCCATGACGTACACGGCCGTCCCGTTCGTCAGAACGTGCTTGAAAAGAAGCAGCGAGACCAAAAGGGTCAGGAATGAGACGACCGTCAGAAGCGCGTCGCGGGGCGTCCTGCCGAACGGGGAGACGACAGGCGCTATGAACGCGCCGAAGAGCGGAACCGCCAGCAATAGCGCCGGAAGGTGATCGTTCCAGTTCATCCTCTCAACCTCCTGATCTCGTCGATGTCAAGCGTCCCGTAATGCCTGTGGACGAGTATTATGAGCGACAGGAGCAGGGCCGTGGTCGCGAGGGCTATGACTATCGCAGTCAGAGTCATCGCCTGAGGCGTGGGGAGCACCATGACCGTCCCCTCGCCCGCCAGGAAGTGGATGGGGATCGTCCCTCCGTTCCTGTAGCCGAGGGCCACCAGGAACAGGTTTACCGACGAGCTTATGATGCTTATCGCTATGGCGATCTTGATGAGGTTCTTCTCCATGAAGATTGCGACCATGCCGCCCAGGAACAGAAGACCCACCAGGAAAAAAGGAGCGTTAGCTATCATGCCCGTGCACCTCCTTCAAGACCGTTCTCTCGTGCCCCGTCTCATGCTCCAGGGGCTCCGCCTTGAACATGCGAATACCTCTGTGCATCGTAAGAATTATCAGCGACAGAGCACCTGTGACCTCGAGTCCAACCGCCACTGACATGAGGGCCACGGTGCCGACTCCGGGGAAAAACCCGGAGGCGCTCTCAGCAAGGGGCCTCGCCATGAAGTTGAAGAAGAAGGTCATCGGGAAGCCCAGGAACGCTAGGATGAAGAAGACTATCAGCCCGACCTCCTCGAACAGGTCGAACAGCTTGTCGTTCACCCTCGCCGCAACCCTTCCGCCGCCGTAGGCGACGAGAAGGAAGGCCGTGAAAGTCGCGATTATCGCGCCGCCCTGGAAACCTCCGCCCGGGGTCACGTAACCGTGCAACAGAACGTTTACGCCGAAGACGATCATGAACCATGCAAACAGGTCGCAGACCGTCCGGACCACTACCGAGAGCGGATTCACGGTTTCTTCCTCCCTTCCCTCAGCAGGACGGACACAGCGGTGAGCGCGGTGAAGAGGACCGCCGCCTCTCCTATGGTGTCGAAGCCCCTGTAATCGAAGACTATCGCCGTCACGATATTCTCGGCGGATATGTCGTTGAGCGCGTTCTCTATGAAGTAGTCGTCCATGGGCGCGTCGAGCGGGTCTCCGAACGGATGTACCGCGTCAAGGGCGCCGACGATGAACGAACCGAGAAGAATCGCCGCTGTTACGAAGAGCGTCTTTTTCACCAGTCCCTACCCCCTTCGCGCCTCTTGGGCCGGCTGCAGGCCCTGATGGTGATTATGAAGATGGTCGTGCTGAGAGCCGCTCCTATGGCCGCCTCCGCCATCGCCACGTCGGGCGCCTGGAGCAGGTAGAACTCCAGCGCCATCATCAAGCTGAAGATCGACATGGAGATAACCGACGAGATCAGGTCCCTGAACCAGAGGGCGAAGAAGGCCGCTATGCCCATTACGGACAGCACGAAGATGTGCATCGCAGAGTTCATCATGCCCCTTTCCCCCCTTCACGACTCTCCTCCAGTTTGTCTACCACTGCCTGCGCAGGCAGGATGCCGCTCCTGTGAGAGGCCCTCGCGAGGGCGTGTGCCCCGGTCGCGTTCGT
This sequence comes from Synergistaceae bacterium, assembly GCA_012521675.1. Taxonomy (NCBI): domain Bacteria; kingdom Thermotogati; phylum Synergistota; class Synergistia; order Synergistales; family Synergistaceae; species Synergistaceae bacterium. The sequence goes on from JAAYLU010000042.1 coordinate 31,598, forward strand.
GATGAGAAGGACCATGAGAGCCACGCAAGCGTGGATGAAAAGAACCAGGAAGCGCTGCTCCCCCTCTCCGATCAGCCGGCCCAGAGAATAGATGAGCACGGCGAAGACTATGAATATGGTGCCGAAAGTGGTGCACTTCGTCGTGCCGTGAAGCCTGGTGTAGACATCGGGGAACCGGTACAGGGCCACCGCTCCCAACGAATTGAATATAAGACTGACTATGAGAGCGGCCGTCACAAGCAGAAAGACAACCACTTGCTCACACCTCCCCCTCTATATGCCTGGCGATGAACATCGTACCCACGAACGAGAGCGATGCGTAGACGATGCCTACGTCCACCATGACCACGGAGTCGTAGGCCACCGCCATCAGAAGCATGATCCCCAGGACATAGGTGTTCAATGTGTCTAGCGCCACCGCTCTGTCGGCGACCGTGGGGCCCGCTATGAGGCGTCCGAGCACGGAAAGCGCAAGAACTCCCAAGATAGCCGCGACAAACCAGATAACGTGGACCGTCATTCAGCCAACCTCCTTGCCCACTTGGCAAAACTCCCGTAGAGCTGCTCCCCCGTCGGCTCCTCGTCCTCGACGTACAGCCAGTGGATATAGAAAACACCGGCGTCGTCGACATCCACCGTAAGGGTCCCCGGAGTAAGTGTAATGGAGTTAGCCAGTACAGTCTTTGCTATATCGCTCCTGAGTCCGGGGTTGATCTTGACAATTCCCGGCCTGATCTTTCCGGTTATGACCCTAGTAGCCACGTCGATATTCGCCTTCGCAAGCCCCACCGCGAACGGTCCGAAGAGGAACGCGATGAAGTTCGCCCACCTCCTCGGATCGAGACCCCGTTTACTGAGGTCCCTGCCCGGATGCCAGGACTTGAAGGCATAAGTTATCGCAGCCGCCAAGAGCAGCCCGATCAGCACCTCCCCCAGCGGGATGGCCCCGCCCGACCATACAAGAAGGATGTACATCAGAAACGAGACTATGAAGATAAACACGCGCCACACCTCCCGTCGATGAAAAATAAAAGGACGATGCCTCCGGTCCCTTGAAAACAAACGTGTTCATTATACTCTACATGAGCGACTTGTAAATGAGGTTCTCTCGCCGCCGACCATCGCAAATCGTCGCCGATGAACGCCGATCCCCATGCATCTTTTCCGACGGCTTTTCAGCGAAGGAATATGCTATACTCTCCTTCGCGCGTCGAACCAACGGCGCATAATACGCCAAAATTGGAAGTGAACTTTCATGAAATCCTCCCCCTCGATGAAATCAGCCCTGGCAGACCTCTCGCTAGTAACTGTCTCCCTGTTCTGGGGCCTCAGCTTCGTCGCCATGAAGGACGCGCTTGACTCCTTCCCGACCTTCTGGCTGCTCGTGCTTCGCTTCACGGCCGCCGCCCTGCTCATGGCGGTCATCTTCCGGCGCAAGGTCTCCTCGATGACCATGAAGGACGTGCGCGCCGGGATCATCGTCGGCTTCTTTCTCTTCCTCGGATACGCCACCCAGACGTTGGGTCTCAACTATACCACTCCGGGCAAGCAGGCTTTCTTGACCTCGACCTACGTAGTGATAGTACCCTTTCTCTACTGGGCGCTTCGCAGGGTGTCACCCGGTCCGCTCTCCTTCGCAGCGTCGCTGATCTGCTTGGTCGGGATGGCCCTGCTGTCCCTCCAGGAGGACGCCGGCATAGGCGTCGGAGACACTCTCACCTTCGCGTGCGCCTTCTTCTTCGCCCTCCACATAATCGTCATAGAGCATTTTGTGGTGGACACGGACCCGCTCGTACTCACCACCCTTCAGATCGTGATGGTGGCTGTACTGAGCCTTCCCGCGGCTCTGCTGTTCGAGACCTGGCCCGGTTTCGGGGACGGAAGCGGGCTGTGGAGCATCGCCTACACGGTGGTGCTGTGCACCGTGGTGGCCTTCGCCGTGCAGAACACGGCCCAGAAGTACACCCCGTCCACGCATGTCTCCATCCTGCTCAGCCTTGAGGCGGTCTTCGGCGCCCTCGCGGGGGTCTACTTCATGAACGAGGTCTTCACCTCGCAGATGATCGCGGGCTGCGTGCTCATCTTCGTCGCCGTTCTTTTGACCGTCTCCGGTCCCTCCTTGCTAAAGCTGGTCTCTCCGAAGAGGACCTAGACCCGACGGTCTTTTTCTTATCTGCCGGAGCCCTCACAAGGCAGGACGGCCCGGTACCGATGAGGTCCCGCCTGCCCGCGGCCTCCAGGGCCCTTATTACAACGTCTCGATTCTTCCGGTCGGCGAAGCGCAGCAGGGCACGTTGCATCCTGCGTTCCTCGGGCGATTTCGCCGACCGGACCTCCTCCCCGGTAAAGGGGTTCAGGCCCGTGTAGTACATGCAGGTCGACAGACTGCCCGGAGTGGGGATAAAGTCCTGTATCTGCTCCGGCTGGACTCGGGAGTCCCTTATGAACTCCGCCAGCTCCACCGCGTCCTCCAGGGCCGACCCGGGATGAGAGGAGATGAAATAGGGAACCAGGTACTGTCTCTTTCCAAGCCGCTTGTTCATCGCCGCGAAGGCCGACCTGAACCTCTCGTAGACCTTCCTGCCCGGCTTCCCCATCAGGGCCAGCACCCTCTTTGACACATGCTCCGGTGCGACCTTGAGCTGGCCGCTCACGTGATGCTTGCACAGCTCCTCCAGGAAGCCGCTTTTTCCGTCGGCCAACAGGTAGTCGAAACGTATACCCGATCGAATGAAGACTTTTTTTACCTTCGGGAGGGAGCGCAGCTTTCTAAGCAGCGCGATATAGTCGGAGTGATCGACCTTCAGCTTGCGGCACGGCCTCGGGAAGAGGCAGCGGCGGTCCCTACAGGCGCCCCGGATCAGCTGGTCGTCGCAGGCCGGTATCCTGAAGTTGGCCGTGGGGCCGCCGACATCGTGGATGTAACCCTTGAAATCCGGGAGGGAAGTTAGAATCCTCGCCTCGCGAAGAAGCGACTCGTGGCTGCGGCTCTGAATTATCCTTCCCTGGTGGTAGTGGATGGCGCAGAAGGAGCAGCCGCCGAAGCAACCTCGGTGGCTCGCGAGGCTGAAGCGGACCTCTGCAATGGCCGGCACGCCGCCATCGTCGTCGTACCTCGGGTGCCAGGTCCTGGCGTAAGGAAGGGAGTAAACCAGGTCCATCTCCTCGGTGGTAAGAGGCCTTGCGGGCGGGTTTTGCACGATCCAACTGTTTCCGTGCATCTGGGCCACGGCTCGGCCCCTGAAGGGATCCTGCTCACCGTCCTGGATGGCGAAAGCCTCAGCGAACTTTCTCCTGTCCGACGAGACCTCCTCGAAAGAGGGGCAGACGACGCTCCGTTCCGCCGCTTCGCTCAGCTCCTTCGTGCGCCATACCGTGCCCGGCACGTCCGTCAGGCGTTCGACCGGCGCTCCTTCCGCCAGGGCCCTCGCTATCTCCCGGATCTGAAGCTCTCCCATCCCGTAGACCAGCAAGTCGGCCTGGCTGTCGACGATCATCGACCTGCGCACCGAATCGGACCAGTAGTCGTAGTGAGCGAAGCGCCGGAGGCTCGCCTCCACTCCTCCGATCACGATCGGAAGGTCCTTCCAAAGCTCCCTCAGCCTGCAGCAGTAGGCGATGGTGGCCCTGTCGGGGCGCATACCCGGTCTTCCTCCGGGCGAGTATCTGTCCTCGCTTCTGCTCTTCTTCGCCGCGGTCAGTTTGTTCAGCATCGAGTCAAGATTGCCCGCTGTGACCAGCGCCGCGTACCTCGGCCTTCCCATTATCTTGAAGGAGTCCGCCGTGCGCCAGTCGGGCTGCGGCAGAATCCCGACCCTGAATCCCTCCTCCTCCAACACCCTGGCGATTACCGCGACCCCGAAGGATGGGTGGTCGACATAAGCGTCGCCGCTCACCATCAGAAAATCAAGCCGGTCCCAGCCTCGTTTAGCCATCTCCACTCCGTCGACGGGCAGGAAGCCGGCGCCTGGAACGGGTGGGATGCTCATGCCTGCGGCTCCGTCATCAAAGGTTGCCGATGTGCAGCGTCTTCACCGTGTAGTTCTCGTAGCGGACCCTTATCCCCGTCCTAGCGTCGAGCCGGTAGACCTCGCTCCCTCTCTCCATGGCGTTCGGAAGACCCAGGATCGACAGAACCGCCAGCCGCTCCAGCCCGACGGCCAAGCCCCCATCCAGGCTGTGCTTGGGAGACAGCAGGGTAAGCGACTTGACTTCGGTCAAGCCCCCGCTCGTCAGCAGCACGGCCGTGAGCCCGTCGTACCCGAGGGTGTCCTCGTCCGCGTCGAAGCCCGAGACGGTCACCTTCTTGACGGAGGACTTGAGCGGCGCGCCCAGCGAGGCCATCAGTCCCTCCTTCGTCTCTCCGAAGGTGTGAAGGGCGCGGTCGTAGACGTTGGAGGAGAGGCTGTTGTCCATGGGATTGAACACGGCTATGAACTTGCCGAAGATCCATCCCTCCCTGCCCCCGCGCGGGCGTATCTTGTACCAGGGCCAGGAGTGAGGGGCGGTCACAGTCGTCGCGGAGAGGGTATAGGGCGTCTTCGCCCTGTCGTCGGGAAGGGCCACCTTGATAAGCCCGTTCGGGTCCGGCCCCGACAGCACCGACAGGCCTCTTCCCTTTGCAAGGCGCAAGGTCTTGCCGTCAGCTGCTATAAGGTCCACGTCGGCTAGCGTCACCACCTCGGTCCCTTCGTCGCCGGCCCACGACTCCAGCACCTCCACCTCGTTGCCGGCGGTCACCTTTCCCACCACCGAGCTGCTCACCGAGTGAGAGCCGCGCAGGTTCACGCCGGATCCAATCACAACTCCCCTCGTCGGACGCAGTATCTCCAGCGCGTCGGTCATGACGGGAGAGGACACAGGCAGAGGCTGCGAACCCGGAAGGGAGGTCAAGTCCAGCGGCGCCCCCCCAGGTGTCGCCAGGGGCTGCACGGAGGCCTCCTCCCGAGTCGCGGGCGGCTGCACTGGCTGCTTCGCCACGGGTTTGCCTCCGCTGCTCTCGTACGGGATCTTCCCTGCCTGCTGCAGAAACCAGTAGACCCCGCCGCCGAGCACTCCGACGAAGAGGAAGAAGAGCACCACCAGGAAGACTCCTCCCTTGCGGTCTCTCTGGGTCTTTCGGGCTCCTATGGCGGCGTTGAACTCCCTGTAGCCCGCGCCGGCCATCGCGGCGTTCGAGCGCAGAGGCTCCCGTCTTTGAGGACGCGGCTCGTACGACGCGGAGACGACCCCGTCATACTCGTCTTCGTCTTCGTCGTCATAGTCGTCCTCCCCGTCGTCCACGGGAAAATCCTCCTCGGGGGGATCGTAGTCGCGGACCACCTCGTCGTCGAGTTCATCTCTCTCGGCGCGAAAGCCCGAAGTAGTACCGGGGACGAACAGGCCGCACTCCGGACAGAAGCGGAAGGAGTTCTCGACCAGGCTCCCGCACTCGGGACACCTCCTGCCTACGCTCCCCGTCTCATTTCCGGTGGTTCCGGAATCGTCGAAATTCCTCACGATAGGGGACCTCCTCTCGAAATAGCGAAAACACTTTTTACGGCGTATCGGTCATTCCAACAGTCATTATCCTTGTAAAAGCATCTGGAATCAATCGGCGCCGCTCTTTCGCTCTATCTTGGCCCACGTGTCCTTCAGCGCGACGGTCCGGTTGAACACGGGGAGCTCCGGCGTGGAGTCCGAGTCCATGCAGAAGTACCCCTGGCGCATGAACTGGAATCGGTCCATCGGGCTCGCCTCGGCCAGCATCGGCTCGACGAGGCACTCATCGAGTATCGCCTGGGACTCCGGGTTCAGGTAATCGGAGTAGCACTTGCCCTCCTCCATCTCGCTCATGTCGCGAAGGGTGAACAGGTTCTCGTAGAGCCTGACCCGAGCCCTGATGGCGTGCGGCGCGGACACCCAGTGAAGGGTGCCTTTGACTCGCCGTCCGTCGGGCGTCGCACCCCCCCTCGTCTCCGGGTCGTAGACGCAGCGCAGTTCGATCACGTTGCCGGACTCATCGCGGACCACGTCCCTGCAGGTGATGAGGTAGGCGTGCTTGAGCCGAACCTCCGCACCGGGAGACAGCCTGAAGAACTTCCTGGGAGGGTTCTCCATGAAGTCACCTCTTTCAATGTACAGCTCCCTTGAAAAGGGTATCTGTCTGAAGCCGGCCCCCGGGTCCTCCGGGTTGTTCTCCGCGTCCATCATCTCGACCTGGCCCTCCGGGTAGTTCTCGATCACGACCTTCAGGGGCTCCAGCACGGCCATACCCCTCTGTGCCGTCGTGTTAAGCTCCTCCCTGATAACGTAGTGAAGGAACTCTATGTCCACTATGCTGTTGGCCTTCGCCACGCCGATCTCCGAGCAGAAGCGCCTGATCGCCGAGGGAGTGTATCCCCTGCGGCGAATGCCGCTTATAGTCGGCATCCTCGGGTCGTCCCAGCCGGAGACTATACCCTTGTTGACCAGCTCAAGCAGCATCCTCTTGCTCATTATGGTGTACGAGAGGTTCAGCCTGGCGAACTCGAACTGGCGCGGCCTGCTCGGAACGGACACGTTGTCCAGCAACCAGTCGTACAGGGGCCTGTGATCCTCGAATTCAAGCGTGCAGATCGAGTGTGTGATCCCCTCTATCGCGTCCTCGTAACCGTGGGCGAAGTCGTACATCGGGTAGATGCACCAGTCGTCGCCCGTGCGGAAGTGGCTCCGGTGCAATATCCTGTAGAGCACCGGATCCCTCATGTTGATGTTGGGGTGAGTCATGTCTATCTTCGCCCGCAGCACGCACGTTCCGTCCTCGAGGACACCGGCCTTCATCTGCCGGAACAGCTCCAAATTCTCCTCCACGGTGCGATTCCGGTAGGGCGACTCGGTCCCCGGCGAGGTCAGAGTGCCGCGCGTGTTTCGTATCTCGTCAGGCGTCTGGTGGTCGATAAACGCCTTGCCCGCCTCGATCAGCTCTATCGCCCACTCGTAGAACTGCTGGAAGTAGTCCGACGCGTAGCGCAGCGAGTGCCACTGGAAGCCGAGCCACTTCACATCCCGGATGATGGACTCGACGTACTCCGTCTCCTCCTTGGCCGGATTGGTGTCGTCGAAGCGCAGGTTGCAAGTCCCGCCGAACTGCTCCGCAAGCCCGAAGTTCAGGCAGATGGACTTCGCGTGCCCGATGTGCAGGTAGCCGTTGGGCTCCGGCGGGAAGCGAGTTCGCACTTCTTCGACCACGCCGTTTGCAAGGTCGTCTATTATGATCTGCTCGATGAAATGAGGTCCTTTGCCGGTCTGTATCTCCATGGATCTCAACCGCTCCTTTTTCGTCTGATAGGCCCCGGTCCGTCCTCCGGGCGCAAAGCAACAGCCGCTCCTTCGAAAGCGCTCAAGGATATTTTTACACGGGGAGGCGAAAAAGTAAAACCGTGCCGTCAAAACCCGTGAAATCCCTCAACTCAGCTCTCCTCATACCTGTCCGGCGATAAGTACTTATCAAGCCTATCCGATAATTACAGGATATATTCCAGGCTTGCAAAAAGAGGGATTTCAATGGATGATGAACCGGTAGTCACGATGACCATCTTAGGGAGGCGGTCTCCCGCAACAAGGAGGAGGACAAATGCACCAGCCAAAAGTAGCGCAGCGCTTCAAGGACGTTCAACCGTCCCCCATGACCAAAATTTTCCAGGCGGCGGAGAGCATCGACGACCTTAGCAACCTCAGCATAGGGGAGCCGGACTTTCACACGGAGGCGGAGATAGTCGACGCGGCCGCATCCGCGGCCAAGAGAGGAGTCACCCACTACCCGCCCCTGGCGGGCTACCCGGAGCTGAAAAGGGAGATATGCGCCTACTGGAAGAGGCATCACTCGGTTGACTTCTCGCCCGAGGAGGTGCTGGTGACGGTGGGGGGCATCCAGGCCACTCACCTCTGCTTCAAGGCTATGCTCGACCCGGGCGACGAGGTTATGCTGACCGACCCGTGCTTCTCAGCGTACCTTCAGCAGGTTCGGCTGAACGAAGGAACCGTGGTGCAGGTCCCCGCGCGGGAGGAGAACGGCTTCTTCCCCGAGGCGGCCGACTTCGACAGGGCCGTCACCCCGCGGACCAAGATCCTTCTGATCAACTCCCCGTGCAACCCGACCGGCGGCGTGCTCACAGAAGAGCAGGCCGAGTCGATCGCCGATGTAGCGAGAAAGCACGATCTTCTCCTGATCACGGACGAGATTTACGAGAACTTCCTGTACTCCGGAAAGCACATCCCGATGGCGTCCCTGCCGGGCATGAGGGAGAGGACAGCAACTATCGGAGGCCTGTCCAAGAGTCACTGCATGACCGGATGGCGAATCGGCTACGTCATAGCACCCCCTGATCTACTCAAGGTCATGCTTCAGATCTCCGTGAACGAGGCCTACGGTGTTAACGTCCTGTCCCAGATGGGCGCGATCGAGGCCCTCAGGACGCAGGACGCGAAGATGCGAATTCGAGCCGCCGAATACGAGAAACGAGTGCGCTACGGTGCGGAGCGCCTGAACGCCATGCCCGGTGTGACCTGCCCCGAGCCTAGGGGCGCGTTCTATCTCTTCCCGGACATCTCCGGCACGGGGATGGACGATATGGACTTCGCCTGGTGGCTGCTGGAGGAGGCAAAGGTCGCCACGATCCCAGGGTCGGCCTTCGGAAAGTGCGGAGCGGGGCACGTAAGGATCGCCTGCACCCTCTCGATGGACGACCTGGAGAAGGCCTTCGACAGGATGGATAACGCCCTTAAAAACAGGGGTTGAAAACAGGGGCGCATGCTATAATTCGCACTAAGCAATACGATTATTGCGTAAGGACGGTGTTGGATCGCATGTTTTCTAAAAAATTTCTCACGGCTTTTGTCGTTTTGTGCGTGCTCGCGGCGGGGGCGGCTTCCGCGTCGAGCGAGGTCGGATGGATCACCTGCCCTTCGTCGGCATTGCAGGAACTGGAGGACGGCGATATCATCATTTACGAGGGAGAAGGTGACGATTTACAGATACTCTACTCCATCCTGATGGGGGTCGGCGAGGAGAGGAAGTTGAAGGCCGGGGAGGTGCGACTAGACGACGAAGAAGAGAAGATAAAAATACTGCCCGCGAGGGTCTTGTGGCGGTCAAGCGACCCGGCCATAGCCGGAATCGCGGGCCAGACCGGGGACGACGCGGTCGAGGGCAGCGAGGTGGTCGTCGAAGCGCCCGGCGGGGAGGGCGTCGCCCGGATCATCGTCTACGAGGATCTTGATGACGAGGAAGAGGGGGATGAGGCCGCTTACTGCATGGTCTACGTGCAGAATCCGCCGGTACCTGTAGAAGAGGTAATAATCAACAAGGATGAGATCTCCATCTTACACGGCTACACGGGTACTCTGACTGCGAGCGTAATGCCTCCCCACGCCGAGTTCAGACATATCACCTGGTACACGAGCAACCCGGAGATAATCCAGATCGACCCGGCGACGAGGATCGGCAACAGGGTTCGCCTGCTGACCACAGGCCTCCAGCCAGGCACAGCGTACATATCCGCCGTCTCGAACTACCGAGGCGGAAGGGATAACAGAGAACCGGCACACGCTCTGTGCACAGTCCACCACTTCGTGGAGGGACCGGCCGAGGTGGAGGGAGGCTGCAGCGCTCAGGGCTACGTCGCTCCTGCAATACTCCTTTTGCTCTCGCCCCTGCTCTTCTTCCTGAAAAAATAGACGGACATAAAGAGAGGGCCTTCCGAATTCGGAAGGCCCTCTCTTTATCACTCTCGTATCATCTGCTCGCGCAGCTTTCTCTTCAACACCTTGCCCACCGCTGACATGGGCAGCTCCTGCACGAACCTTACCTTTCTAGGCGCCTTGAAGTGGGCCATCTTCTCCTTGCAGTGGGCGATGACCGTGTGAGCGTCTAGGTCGGAGTCCTCCTCCTTGATAACGAAGGCCACAGGCACTTCGCCGCTCACCGGGTTGGACGCGCCCACCACCACCGCCTCCCTGACTCCGGGTATCTCCTTGATCACCGTCTCCACCTCCTGCGGGAAGACGTTGAATCCTCCGACTATGATCATGTCTGTAACCCTGTCAAGGATGGTTATGTACCCGTCCGAATCGACCGTGACCATGTCGCCCGTGTCGATCCATCCGTCGTGGAAGCGCTTGGCGCTCTCCTCCGGGTCGTTGAAATAGCCCTTCGCCACGGACGGTCCCTTCAGCCAGAGAACCCCCTCGCTGTCCGGGGGAAGTGGCTTTCCGTCCTCGCCTCTCACCTCCACCGTGTAGCTCGGCAGAGCCGGGCCCACCGTGCCCGTCTTGCGCAGGGCGTCGCTCGGGTTGCACGAGACCACCGGGGAGCACTCGGTCAGGCCGTACCCCTCGTAGATTATCACGCCGAGCTGGTCGCGGAAGCGATTCTCCAGCGAAGGATCGAGCTTTCCGCCGCCCGTCAGGATGTAGCGAAGCTCGGGGGGAAGCTCCTGCCCCTTCGACGCGGCCCCAAGGATGAAGGGCAGCATCGTCGGCACCGCGATCAGTATCCCTGTTCCGGAGTCGAGCAGGCCTTCGAAGAAGTTGCCCAGCGGCATGAAGGCGGGCAGCAGGGCCTCTGGCAGCCCCCAAACCAGCGGAAGGACCCCGCAGACCGTGTACCCGAAGGAGTGGAAGTTGGGGAGGATGTTCATCAACACCCGCCCCTTCTCGAAGCCCTCGATCGTCTCGTGGACACCCTTCGTGTTGTCGTAGAGGTTCCCGTGGGTCAGAGGGACGGCCTTCGGCGCGCCCGTGGTGCCGGATGTGGCGAAGACCACCGCCACGTCGCTGTCCTGGGAATGCCTGTCCCTTCTCCCCGTGAAGGGCGACGGAAGCCCGTCGGGGGCGGCGCTAGAGACGGGAATCCCGGCGGCGCCGATGGCCTCCGCGAGCGGCTGCATATCCTCCCCGAGCACTACAGCGAAGGGATCCACGTGGTCGAGGATACGCAGTATCCATTCTTCTCCTCCCCTCGGGTTCAACGGGACGAACGTTCCTCCGAGCCGCCAGGCTGCCATCGATAGCATCAGCACCAGCGGGCTGTTCGGCAGAAAGGCCGCGAGCCGGCTTCCCGGCTGAAAACCGGCCTGCCTTAGTATCGAGACGCACTCCTCCACGCTGCTATCCACCTCGCGTGCATCGCGCCAGGCACCCTTCCACCAAATCGTCCTCTGCGACGGTTCCTCCGCAAACCGCTTGGATATCACTTCTTCAAGCCTTACCGACACTTGCTCTCCCTCCCTCGTTATCTTCTCCGACCGCCTACGCGGCTACTTCTTCTTCGCCGGGGCCTTTGGCGGCACCTTGGCCGGAGGGCGAATCTCGATCGTATCGTCCACCTTGACGTAGGCGGCGTACTTTTTGTGCACCTTGTCGAAGTCCTTGAGTATCTCGGTAGTCAAAAGGTCGAACGGGACGACGACGTACCTGCCGAGAACCGACCTGCGCGGGTTGTAGAGCAGGGTCCCGATCACATTCTCGAAGCCGACGGTCGCCTCGTCGCCCTCCCCTCTCCTGACCACGTCGAGCGACACCATGAGGCCGATGAGCTTGTACATCTCGTTCTGCGCGGAGATGAAGTTCCCCAGCGAGTAGATGACGAGGGTTTCGTCCACCATCTGAACCGGCTGCACCACGTGAGCGTGATGACCGACGACCAGGTTCACTCCCAGTCCAGCCAGGTGCTTGGCTATCGTCTTCTGCTGATCCCCCGGCGTGAACACGTACTCCGCGCCCCAGTGCATGGAGACTATCACGGCCTCCGCCCCCGCGTCCCTGGCCCGCTCGACGTCCTCCTTCACTCTGTCGGCGTTGTACACGGCCACGTAGTGCTCCTTGCCCTTGGGCGCACGAAGCCCGTTCGTCGACGTGGTGTAGGCCAGGAATGCGCACTTGATCCCGTTGACCTCGAACAGTATCGGCTCGTCCATATCCTCCTGCGACGAGTAGCTGCCCGCCGTGACGATATCTGTCTTGTCCTTCCAGTACTCCAGCGACGCCAGCACTCCCTTCTCCCCTCTGTCCAAGGTGTGGTTGTTGGCCAAAGAGACGAGGTTGAAGCCGGCGTCCAGCATAGCGTCCCCCACCTCGTGAGGGGAGTTGAAGCAAGGGTAGGTCGACAGCCCGAGGGCGACTCCTCCAAGAATGGTCTCCTGGTTGTAGAAGGCGACGTCAAAACCCCTGATCCTATCCCTAAGCAGGCGCACGTTGGGCTTGAAGTCGAACTCGGTCTTGCTCTTTCTCGCCGCCTCGTACACCCCCCTGTGGATCAGAGCGTCGCCCACCGCGACGAAAGAGAAACGAGCCTCCGTGCCCCGGTCCGCCTCCGCCGGGCCAGGCACCTCGTCCGCGAATGTGGGGTTGACGGCGGCAAAAAGGAATAAAAAAAGAACGGCAATCGCGCAGACGGCGCGAAGGCCTCGTCCTCCTCCGGAACGTGCGGAGGAGTGGGGCGCAAACGACAATTAGACCACCTCCGTACTAGATACTAAGGACTATTATAACCTTCAGCGGGCAGATATTCTCCTGTACGAGTGAAGAGAGTTCTATTGAACGTAGAGGCCCCACGGCGTATCATAGGCGGAAACGCGAATGGCGGGGTGGAAGACATGGTTGGTGACGGCTCTGCCGGTGCGCACGAGAGACCGGCTATAGGAGAGAGCAACGCAATACCTGGAAAGGCCGGGTCGAGCATCGAGCGGCTGACGGGCCTCCTGGGGGATCCGGTGGCACATTCACTCTCCCCGGCGATGCACAACGCCGCGTTCGCCGAGCTCGGCGTCGGGTGCCGCTACATCGCTTTCCGGGTGGCCGCCGAGGATTTCGACGCGGCGATGGAGGGACTGAGGGCCCTAGGAGCAATCGGCGTCAACATCACAGTCCCGCACAAGGAGAGGGCCTTTCGATGGGTCCGACGCCTCGACTCCTCCGCTAAGAGGACCGGGGCGGTGAACACAGTGCTGTTCAGAGGGGAGGAAGCTGGGGGGTATAACACGGACGTGGCCGGCGCACGCGCGGCCATAAGGTCGCTCGCCCCGCGAAGGGGGCAGGCATTGGTCCTCGGGGCGGGAGGCGCGGCGAGGGCTGCCATCTGCGCCCTGCTCGACGAGGGCTTCGAGAGGATAGTGCTTTCGAACCGCTCCCGCGAGAGAGCGACCAAGCTTTTGGACGACCTCGCCGGCTCGGACGGGTCATCGCGACTCGCCGAGTTGAAAATATTGCCGTGGGGGTCGACACCCGGTGCAGCACCGGACTTAACTGTCAACGCCACATCACTTGGGCTCGACGGCACACCTTGGCCCGAGGGATTCCTGGACGGAGTCCTCAAGGCAGGGAGCGGCGCAGTTCTTGACCTGGTCTACTCTCGCGAGGGCGACACCCCTCTGTGCTCGGAGGCGAAGAAACGGGGCATCCCCTCCGCCTCCGGCATCGAGATGCTCCTGCAACAAGGCGCGGAGGCCTTCACCATCTTCACCGGTCTGCCCGCCCCCGTGGATGCAATGAGAGGAGCACTGGAACTGCGCAGCGAGTAAGACACCCTCCTACTGCAGCGCCAGGAATGACAGTCGACGTGCCAGCAGCTTGAGGAACACGGCGTATATCGGTACCTGGACCAGTTGAGTCTGAATCCTAACGAAGACCGTTGCGGCGAACGGCACACCGAACAGCATATCGAGGAAATAGGGGGTCAGGAGAACGGACGTCACCGTCTGCCCCACCCCTATCGCGACGAGAAGCTCCAGGAGGGAGTAATCAGTGACGTATTCCTTTCTGCCGAAGAGCCGCAGTACGAGGGGCGGTATCGCCCCGGCAAGGGCCACGGACAGGGTGAAGTGCGGCATGAAAACTCCGCCCGCCGGGCTCATTATGAAACCGGCGATATCGCCGAGCGTTCCGACAGTGGCGCCCGCACGGGCCCCGAAGAAGAGGCCCGCGAATATCACCGGCATCGCGCCGAACCCTATCCTCAGCGATTCGACACCCCCAATGGGGATCCTGATGCTTGCTATTCTAGACAGCACCACGTTCAGACTAACCAGGAGAGACAGCACTACCATATCGCGGACTGAAAAACGATTCTGCTTCATGAAAAGCGACCTCCTTTTGACATAGGCGCAACCGCCACATCAAAAGAGGTCGTTCTTGTTGATGTGACAGCGAACGCGGCTCCCCCACCGCAAATCGCGTTCGACTTTTCGTCCCTGGGCAACGTTCCATCCCAAAGCACTTCACGCGGGGAAACCTACTCTGCCTTCTAAATTAAGACTATTATACCACTATCGGCACCGGCTAGCAACGCCGAATTCGTTTATGCGCCCCTTCGAATCTGTCCGGTTATTCGCTCGAACTCGTTCAGGATCTCCCGGTCGTACACTGTCGAAAGGTCGGGAAGGACGAAGCTGTAGACGCTCTCCAGCGTCCTCATGGAGGTGTTGATCAGGGCTACCAGGTCGCTGCCCGTCTTGACCGTCTGGTACGTGTTCTGCGCCACGGAGAGGTCGCTCTTCAGCTTCTCCGCCGAGACTCGCAGCTTGTTCTGCTGGGTCCGCAGATACTCCCGGTAGAGAGAGGCCGTCTGGACAGTCCTGTTGTTGGCCCTTATGTTGGTCTCCAGCACCTCTCGCCTCGGGTCGTCCACAGGCGTCTTCTCCAGCATGGCCTCGGCCTGCTTCTTCAGCATAAGGGCCGCGCTTGATATCTCGTCCAGTCGCGGCGAGTACTCCTTCGCTATCCTGTCCATAACCAGGTAGTGAGCATTGAGATAGATGTCCACCAGCACCATGTGTATCCCCGTGTACTTCCGGGCGATGTGGAGGTTGCCCTCTCCCTTGCTGAGAAGCTCCACTATCTGAAGGTTGATCTTCTTGATGCTGTCGGCGGCGAGCATCAGCGCTATGACCTCGTCTCCGCTCACGCTGGCGAGAAGGACGTCCAGACTGGTCGAGTCCAGGTTAAGCCCCATCTCGGACAGGGCCTTCGTCATGGACGAGCGGATCGCCTCCTTCTCCTCCTTGAAGCGTGAGACGTCGCTCTGAAGCGCCTCCAGCTCCTTGTCTATCTTCGTCCTGGTCTGTTTGAAGGGGATCCACGAGTCATCGGGCGCGCCGATTCTGTCCTTTCTCAGCTCCGCCATCCTCTGTTCGGCCTTCTCGATCTCGTCCTCCAACTGCCGGTACTGCCCCCGCGAGGAGTGGAACTCCGAGTCCAGAAGTATGTTGAACACGTCGTTCAGCAACTTCTCGTACTTCAGGCTGTTCTTTCTCTTGTCGTCTCCGAACACCCTGGCCTCCGGCAGGGTCTCGCCCTTCTCGAACAGCTCCAGTGCCTGTTCAAGCTTTGGCATCGCCTTGCTCCACATCTTCGCGAAAAAGGAGTCCTCCGCGACTTCACCCTCGGCCCATGCCGGGGTCGCGGCCAAAATCACCGCACAAACAAGCAACGCCCTCATCATTCTCATACCCATCACCTCGCGTAAGTAATCTACCACAAAACGGCCCCTCCGAATACACCCGTACGCTTTTTTCCACGGGCTCGAGTGCTATACTCGGTGAGAAAAGCATGACGAGGAGGCGATACCGTTGAAGCGAGTAAGCATTCTTAACAACGTCATCGGCCCTGTGATGAGGGGGCCGTCCAGTTCGCACACGGCCGGACCTTGGCGCATAGCGACGACCGCGCGAGAACTGCTGGGGGCGAAGCCGGTCAGGGCCAGGTTTCTGCTGCACCCCTCAAGTTCCCTCGCCGTGTGCTACCACGACCAGGGGAGCGACACGGCCTTCGTCGCCGGGCTCCTGGGCATTCCGATGACCTCCCCGGAGTTCGGCGAGGCGCTCGATCTCGCCTCCCCTCGCGGGCTGGATGTCGTCTTCGAGGCGTCTCCTTTCCCGGAGGCCAACCACCCCAACAGCTCGCTGCTCGTCCTCACGGGCGAGGACGGGCGCGAGATAGTCATCCACAGCAGGTCCGTCGGCGGCGGCTCGTTCGAGATAACCTCCCTCAACGGCCTCTCACTGATGATAAACGGGGCGTCATATACTGCGGCGATCGAGATGTCCCCCGGTACGATCCCCAGGGCCCGTGCGATGCTCGACGGCGAGGCGACCGAGTCGGACGGCCGGGCCATGCTTACCGTATCTTCTCCGCGCCCGATCGACGCGAACGTGCTTGACTCGGTCGCGGCCCTGCCGGGGGTCGTGCGTGTCCTCACGGCCTCGCCGGTCATGCACCCGTTGGCCGGGGACGAGATCTTCCGAAGCGCGGAGGAGGTGCTGAATGTCGCAAAGAGGGACGGTCTGTCGCTGGGCGAGGCCGCCCTGGCCTACGAGGCGGCGCTGCTGGGACGGGACGAGGAGTCGCTGATGGCGGAGATGGCGTCCATGCTCGACATAATGCTCAAGGCGGTCGCGCTCGGTCTGTCGGGAGAGCTGCCCTCCATGAGACTTCTCCACCCCTTCGCTGGCGGCCTTGCACGTGCGGAGGCCGACGGAGCGGTGTTCCTGGGCGGACCTCACGCCAGGGCCGCGATAAGGGCCATGGCCGCGCTTCATACTAATGCCGCCGGGGGAGTTGTCTGCGCGGCTCCCACAGGAGGGGCGGCCGGGGTCCTGCCGGGCGTTCTATGCACCCTGATCGAGGATATGGAGATAGGCAGGAGGAGGGCGCTGATGGCCCTCTGGGCCGCGGGGGCGGCGGGGCTCTTCCACGACCTCAGAAGCACCTTCGCCGCAGAGGCGGCCGGCTGCCAGGTGGAGATAGGGGTGGCGGGCGCTATGGGTGCCGCGGCCGTCACGGAGGCTGCGGGAGGCTCCGCGCTTCAGGCTTGCGACGCTGCTGCCACCGTGCTTCAGAACGTGATGGGGTCCGTATGCGACCTGATACAGGGCGTCGTGGAGATTCCCTGTCACAGCAGGAATGCGGCCCTCGCGTCCCAGGCCTTTCTGTGCGCGGACCTGGTGCTGGCGGGCTACCGGAGCCCGGTGCCTCTGGACGAGACCATAGACGCGGTCGACGCCACGGGGCGCATGATGCCGGAGGAGCTTCGCTGCACCTCGCGAGGGGGACTCGCCCTATGCCCGACGGCATTGCGCCTTCAGAGGCTGGATCTGATCGACGATTGAAAGGAGAATGTAGAATGTCAGCTGTTCTAAGCAGCGTAAAAGACGGCATCTGCCGAGTGGAGCTCAACAGGCCGGAGGCCATGAACACCTTCAACGCGGAACTGGCCCTGGGACTCGACTCGGCCCTGCAGGCGGCCGAGGCGGACGACTCAGTCCGGGTGGTAGTCATCTCCGGCGCGGGCAAGCACTTCTCGACAGGCATAGACCTCCGAGAGCTGGTCACGAAGGAGAGACACGAGATTCCCGGCTACCTGGAGCTGATGGACCTCCACAATCACAGGCTGGCCGCCATGACCAAGCCGGTGATAGCCTCCGTGCACGGCTATGCGCTTGCCAACGGGACCGGGCTGGCGCTTGCCTGCGACTTCATAGTTGCCGAGCAGGAGGCCGTGTTCGGCACCACCGCGGTGAATGTGGGGCTTATCTGCATAGAGCCGGGGCTGCAGCTCGCCCGCTGGATAGGCGACAAGAGGGCCCTTCAGTACGCTCTCACCGGTGACCTGATACCTGCGGCCAAGGGGCTTGAACTCGGGTTCGTCTACTCGATCGCCGAGCCGGGCAAGCTGGAGGAGGCCGTCATGGAGCTCGCGGTCAAGCTCGCCTCGAAGAGCGCCCTCTCGCTGAGGGCGGGGAAGACCGGGTTCGCCCGGGGAGAGGGGCTGACACTGGGGCGCGCGGTGCAGACCGGGGGGGATGTGTTCGCGGCCCTGGCCATGTCGGAGGACGGACGAGAGGGCGTCGAGGCCTTCCTCGCAAAACGCCCTCCCGTGTACAAGATGCGCTGATTCTTCGCTTTTACGGAGGGGCGGGCTAGACCTCGTCCCTCCACAGAGGCATGGTCGTGCAGCGGGGGCCGCCGCCGCCCTTGACTATCTCGTCGGCCACCAACGGCACCACGTTGATCCCGCCCTTCTCAAGCGCCCTGATGGTCGCCGTGTTCCTGTCGGAGATGCACACCCGTCCTGGCTCCAATGTGACAGTGTTCCCGCCGGAGCCGGATCTCTGCTCGGTGAAGGCCACCGTCTCGCTCTCGTCGCCGCCGACCTTTATCACCCGCACAGAGTCGAGCCTCAACACCTTCTTTATGGCGTCGAAGAGGGAGTCCTCCCTGCGGATGTTAAGCCTGTCGCCCCTGCCCCTCGTTATGTGAAGCACGGTCAGTCTCTTCTCTATGTAGGGGAAGAAGAGGAAGGCGTCGTGGTCTATCATGTTGAGGAACATGTCGACGTGGACCGTCAGTCCTATCGAGTCCGCCGGGCCCAGGCGCGGGTTGTCGAAGCGCAGCGCCAGCACGTCGGTGATATCGCCCCTTTCCATCGTCCTGCCGGCTATCTTCTCTATCGAGTCGGGGTGAGTCCTCTCGTTGACGCCTATGATGAACACATTCTTTCCGTAGCAGTGGACATTTCCCCCCTCTGCGGGGGTCGTGTCGTCCGGTTCCTCGCCGTACCAGGCGGGCGCGTCCAGCCCTGCGAACTCCGGGTGGTGACGGAAGACGGCCCTAAGGCAAGAGGGCTCCTTCATCCTGTCGCGGTTGAACATCTTGCCGAAGACTATTCCCTCTCCCAGCACAGCCGCCGGGTCGCGCGTGTATAACACGTTGGTCATAGGGAAGAGCGACCAGATGTTGTCCTGGTCCGCCAGGTCGCGCAGCGCCATCTCGCCCGACACCTCGTGGAGCTCGTCCTTGGTCATGCCGTAGAAGAGCCTGTCGACCAAATCCCCCGGCTGAAGCCCGAGCAGATGCTCGCGAAGGACGTCCAGCGTCTGCTCCGCCAGGTACTCCCTCTCGGTGTCGAGGACGGCGGATACGACCTCGTCCCTGACCGCCGGAAGGGCCAGCACATCGCGCAGCAGGTCCTCGAACAGAAGGACTTTGGCGCCGAACTTCTCCATCACGCCTACCCACTGCCTATGCTCCTCCGCCGCCTTGTGAACGCTCGGCACCGAGTCCCATGCCAGCTCCCCGACGTTCAGCGGCGTGCAGCGCTCGATGCCCTTGCCGGGCGGCTGCATGATGACCGCGCGAAGCTTCCCGATCTCGGAATTGACGCTTATCCTCACAAGCTCCCCCTCCTGTGTGCAATCAGCATTGTCCGTGCAAATCACGAAATGCCCGTCTATTATAGCCCTTTTCCACTCTTTTGCAGCAGCTCGAAGGCGACGTCCATCAGCACGTTCGCCCCGTTCAGAAGCTGTTCTTCCGGGGTGAACTCCGCGGGACTGTGGCTTATACCGTCCCTGCTCGGGACGAATATCATCGCCGTCCTGCAGACCCTCGCCAGCATCTGAGCGTCGTGCCCCGCGCCGGAGGTCATCCGCAGGGTGGACAGGCTTCGTCCCTTGGCAACCGCCTCTATCGAGTCCGCGAGACCGAAGTCGAAGCGCACGGGTTCAAAGCGAGCCAAAGACTCGACAGAGATTTTCACTCCCTCTTCCTCCTTCAACCGGTCCAGGAAGCCCGTGAACTCCCTCTCTCCGCGTAAAAGCCTCTCTTCGTCCGGGTCGCGCATGTCGACGGTGAACTCCGCCCTGGACGGGATGACGTTTATCGCGCCCGGCGAAAGGGACAGAGTCCCCACGGTGGTCCTGATACTTCCCGACGCGGCGGCCAGCTCCCGCAGAAAGACGATCGCCCTCGCCGCGGCGTACCCGGCGTCGCTTCTCATGGGCATCGGCGTGGTCCCGGCGTGGTTGGCCGCTCCTTCCATCAAGACCCTCCTCCAGGAGATCCCTTGAAGGTCCTCGACCACTCCTATGTCGATCCCCTCGGAGTCCAGTACCGGGCCCTGCTCCACGTGCAATTCAAGATACTCCGCGGGGTGCAGATCGGCGGGGTCGGCGTCTCCCGCGTAACCGATGCGCCGCAGCTCCTCGCCGAAGAGGGCGCCGTCCGTCCCCCTGGCCGCCAAAGCCTCCTCAAGGCTTATTCCACCCGCGAAAAAGAGAGAACCCAGCATGTCCGGCTGAAAACGCACCCCCTCCTCGTTGGTGAAGGCCGCCACCATGAGAGTGTGGCGGGGACGCAGGCCTGACTCCCTGAAGGCCCTCGCTACTGCCAGCCCCGAGAGTACCCCGTACACGCCGTCAAGCGGTCCGGCCTCTATGACCGTGTCGATGTGCGAGCCGATCATAAGGGCGTTCGAGCACGACTCGTCCTCGCCCCTCAGTATGCCGAAGATGTTTCCGACCGGGTCTATCCTTACCTCCAGGTCCAGCTCTCTCATCCAGCCGACCAGCCTGTCCCTGGCCATACCGTCCCCCTCGGACAGGGCAAGGCGCGTCCTGCCTTCCGAGTCGTCCCGGCCGATCTCCGCAAACTCCCTTATCCGGGCAAGAAGCGACTCCCCGTCTATCTTCAACGAACCGCACCCCATAGCAATCCCTCCTTATAAAGCTCCCTCGACAGAGTATACCAGCAAGACCCGGGCGAAAAGCAAAGCGTCCTTTACCTCTCTTCCGACTTTTCAGATAATCGACTACAATTTTATTGACACGAGTGAGATAAAGTGTTAATATTCGTTCCAAGCTTGAAAGAGGCGCCGCTACCGAAAGGAGACGGAAAGACAGAGGCAAATCTTTCACGCCCAAACTGAATTCAGGGGGTGTTGCAGATAATGAAAAATCGCAGTGCGAAAAGGCGTCTCGGCGGAATTTTCACGGCGGCGCTCTTCCTGGCCCTCTCGATCTTCTTCATCGGAGGATGCGGAGGGGGAAGTGAGGACCAAGTAGTAATCGCCAGGGCCTACTATATAGGCCAGGGCTGGGAAGGACTGGCGCTCTACCTGAAGAGATACTGCGTAGAATTCCTTCCTTACAACGGAGAGTCGACAGACGGAGTGCTTTTCGTATCCTATGGCGATGCCTTCACCCCGAGCGACGGCGACATCAGGTCGATACGGCGGGCCTACGAGGCAGGTTGTTTCGTGGTGCTGGTGCACGCGACGGTCGACCGGGTCAATGAGTTTCTTGGACACGTCGGCCTGCCGCCCCACTTCGACATCGAGGATGGGGACGGAAAGCGAAAGCTGGTCGAGATACTCGCGGTATATAGACAGCCGCGAGACGACGGGGGCACGGACATATTCACCTGGGTGACCCCGGAGTACACGGCGCCTGTCAAGTCGGAGAATACGAGTAGCGACGATCCGGCCGAGGAGCTCCCCCCGCCGGAGGACGATTTCGACCTTGACGAGTTCAACGAGGCGAGAACCAGAAATTTCGTCCAGTACATTGCGAACGAGGAGAAGCGCCTCGTGGACGCGGAGAGGGCCAAGGAGTCAGCGAAGGCCGCCGTGGCCTCGGCCACCGACGACCTCACCCGGATCGCCAAGGCACAGATCATTACTCGTGACGCCTCCAAGTACAAGCAGCACTTCATGATCAACTACTACATCTACGCCTGCCACTCCTACAACGCGACTGACGGCGTCGACTACGACTGGTTCGTCGTTCAGCAGAGGGCGATGCTGAACCCGGAGGACAACTATGGAAAAGATGACGCCCATGGTAAACACCTTGCCCAGATCCGCGGCTACATGGTGTACTACGATTTCGAAAACAGATTGGACGATGTCAAAGGTGTCCAGCTGGTGAACACATCCCCAGCCTCGACATCCGGCAGCACGTCCGTTACGAGCGGCTTCTCGTGGAGCCTCGGGGGCGCTGTCGGAGTGAGCGGCTCCAATCCAACAGCGAATCTCTCCAGCAGTGTCACCTACTCATCCTCCGAGACTGTCAGTATCGCGGACTGCACAGTGATGAACAGCTCCGCGCCCTCGGAAGACAAGACAAAAGCCAAGTGGCGCTATGAATTCCCAAGGCCTCGTTGCACGGAACCCGGAAAATGGGACTTCAACTTCACGGGGAATTTCCACGACGCGGTGCGGCTGTCGCGCAGCAACTTCGAGCCCTTCAACCAGTGGCTGTGGAAGATACCGCCGAACGCGCGAGACAAGATCAAGGGTTTCAATTCCAAATTCAAATGGCAGAACGGTTACTCAAACGGGAACCAGTACATTATGAAGTTTAAAAAACATGAAGTCGAACACCACGATTGGGTTTCCAGCACCGAGACCTATACCATACCGTTCATATACGCGCCGCTGATCGCCGGAAACGAAGTGGACTTTGACGCCGAGGGGAGCCACAAGAAGCTCAAGTTCGGCACGGCGCGGCCGTGGGAGGCGGAGAGCGACCAGGAGTGGTGCGAACTCTCCAAGTACAAAGGAGAGGCGGACCAGACCAGCGGCGTCTACGTCACGGTGAAACCAAATATGACTGGCGCCGACAGGTGGGCGAACATCACGCTTCGGACCGCCGACGGAAAGGGAGAGTGCACGGTGAAGGTCTTCCAGTCCAAGTATTAGACGTCCGGGCGTCAGGACAGCTCGGTGATCTCGAGGGGGTCGCGGTTTTGCGCGGCCCCCTTTCTTCGCGGCCGAGAGCCGCGCTTGCGCATATCTAAGGCTTATACGATAATGCGGTGGTAAAAAAACACCTCGGGGGAGCCAAATGGAAATAGCGATAGACCTGATCATAGTAGTCACGGCCGGGCTGATCGGCGGCATAGTCACCAGAAAGCTGAACCAGCCCCTGATCTTCGGATACATTATCGCGGGGATAATTATAGGCCCCTACACGGGAGGAGTCTCCATCACGGACCCGGACCAGATCGCGGGACTCGCGGAAATAGGCGCGGCGCTGCTGCTCTTCTCGCTGGGGCTCGAGTTCTCCATGAAGAGCATAGCCTCCATCAAGGGCGTCACGGTCGGCGGAGGCGCGATACAGGTGTTCATAACCCTCTTCATCGGCTACGGGCTGGCGCGCTGGGTCACCGGATGGAGCGTGGCGCCGTCGATGTGGTACGCGGTCTCCATCGTCTCCTCCAGCACGTCGGTCATTATGAAGACATTGGCGTCCAGGGGGCAGCTCGGTACCCTGTCAAGCCGAGTGATGCTCGGCATGTCCATAGTGCAGGACATTCTTGTGCTGCCGCTCATGGTGCTGCTGATCGGCCTTCAGGGGACGGAGCTGACCCTGCTCGGCGTGCTCTCCCCCGTCTTCAAGGTGATCGCTTTCACCGTGGTGATGGTATTCGCCGGGTCGCGCGTCATTCCGCAGGTGCTGAAGTACGTCGCCGGGTGGGAGTCGCAGGAGCTGTTCATACTCTCCGTGACCGCTCTCGGCCTCTGCATAGGCTACATAACCTACGCCTTCGGACTCTCCTTTGCATTCGGCGCGTTCATGGCGGGGCTGGTGCTCAGCGAGTCCGACTACAGCAAGAGAACCTTGAGCGACATTTCGTCCCTGCGCGACGTATTCGCGCTGCTCTTCTTCGTATCGATCGGGATGCTGCTGGACCCGACCGTGCTGGCCTCTCACCCGGTGGCGACCGTGCTGCTGATGCTGGGCACCACACTCGGGAGAGGAGCGATCCTGTCCGCTCTGACTTATATCTTCGGCTTCCGCAACGTGATCCCCCTTGCCGCATTCCTCACTATGACGCCTATCTCGGAGATCGCATTCATAGTGCTGCAGGCCGCCGTCACCACAGGCGCGATGGGCAAGACCGAGTACTCGGTCGCACTCAACGCGGTCGTGCTGTCGATGATCTTCGGCCCTGTCGTCTCCGGGCTGGTCTCCCCGATATACTCGCTGGTCAAGAAGAGAGGCTCGCCGGCGAGGGTAAAGAGCATCAACCTGCCGAAGAGCCACCTGAAGGATCACGTGGTGCTGGCCGGGGGCATGAGCCTTGCCCGCTACCTTGGGGTGCTTCTGACCCGCTTCGAGATCCCCTACGTAATCATAGAGCCGAACCACACGGAGTTCCTTAAGGGAAAAGAGCAGGGGCTGACCATGCTTCTCGGGGACCCGGCGCAGAGAGTTGTGCTGGAGGCCGCCGAGTTGACCGACGCCAAGCTGGCGGTTATAACTACTTCCGCCGGAATGGGGACGGTGGAGGTCATCCGGGCGATCCGCGGGCAGAACCCCGACGTTGAGTTGCTGGCGTGGGCCGCGGACGAGGAGGACATAGACATACTGAAGGGGCACGGAGTCAGCCACTTTGTGGAACCGGACTTCGAGGCGTCGATAGAGATGGCGCGACAGACCTTGACCCTGTTCGGAGTCAAGGCCACCGCCGCCCACAGGGAGCTGGAATCGCTGCGCTCCTCGATGTACGGCCCCCTGTTCGAGCAGTTCCCCGAGTACGAGGACATGAACGGCCTGCAGTCATCGACCAACAGGCTTGCACTCGAGTGGGTATACGTCCACCCCGGCAACCCGGCGGAGGACAGAAGGCTGGACGAGTCAAGACTGAGGGAGGCGCTTGGTATATCAATAATCGCGGTGCGCAGGAGCGGAGAGCTGGTCTCGAACCCTGGCGGGGACTTCATCCTGCGCTGCGGAGACTACCTGGGAGTGGTAGGCACCCCTGACGAGAACCGCAGGCTGGTGGATTTTTTCAAGAAACAGTGAGCAACAAGAGAGATATCACTCGCAGGTCGCCATTGTCAATGTCATCTTGAGGACTGCCCCCTGTCATCCTGAGCGTGAGCGAAGGATCTCGGGTTTGCAAGGCCGCCAAAGGCGAGATCCCTCGGGAAAACCCCCTCGGGATGACAGGAGGGCGAGATCTCACTTGCCGATCGCCTTAGGCGACATGGGATAGCGAACGACACGAACGGAAAAAACGCCCGTTCGGCCGCCTGCTTACCCCCATTGTCATCCTGAGCGTGAGCGAAGGATCTCGGGTTTGTGGGATCGCCAAAGGCGAGATCCCTCGGGATGACAGAGTTTTATCGCCCCCTACGCCTCTGTCTCCGCCGCCTTCATCCCGGCCCTTTCACCGTACAACGCCCCGCCCAGTATCATCGCCGCTCCGACTATCTGGACCGGAGTCATCCTCTCCCCAAGCAGCAGGGCTGAGAATATCAGCGCGGACAGTGGCTCCAGGTAGCCGGTGATCACCACCGTCTGAGCCGGCAACCGCTGCATCGTCGAGAAGTACAGGTAGCAGCCATACCCGGTGTTGACGAGGCCGAGCAGGATCATCGGCAAAAGGCTGCCGGAGGGGATGGAGACAAGGAAGCCCTGCCTGGCCACGGTGAACACCGCCACAGTGAGGAAGCTGATGGTCAGCTGCAGCACTGCGTTCTCAAAGCCGGTGATGCTTGCTGCCAATCGGTTGAGTATCACCATAACGGCCAACATGATGGCGGACATAAGGCCGCAGGCCAGCCCCCAGGAGATAGTCCCCTGGGCGAAAGCGTCGCTGTTCACCAGCGCCATTCCGAGCAAGACGACCGCGAACCCCCTCAGCCGCGCCGGGATCAGCTTCTCCTTGAAGACCAGAGGTGCCGCCACCATCACTATCGCGGGGCCAACGTAGTACGCCAGGGTCGCCAGGCCGACCCCGATCTGCCTGTAGGCCTCGTACAGAAACATCCAGCTCGTACCCATCGCGATGCCGGAGAGCAGCAGAAAGCAGAGGTCCCTTCCCTTGCGAAAGACCGTGAATTTCCCGCCCGCCAGCAGAAAAGCCGCGATGAGAAAGAGGCTGCCGATGAAGGTGCGCAGGTAGACTATCTCAAGGCTGGATAGCATTATACGGCTCGCGACTATGCCGTTGGAGCCGAAGATCAGGTAGGACGAGGTCAACCGAACGTAGTCCATCCTCATGCAGTTGAACCTCCTTCAGCGCCTTCCGCCTTGCGTGCGACGAAAAACTCGTAAGCATAACAACTCGAGTACAGCCTGTGCATCTCCGGTTCGCGGGCCAGGTCACTCAGCACGCTCAACGCTTCTTCATCGCCAGCGTACTTGCGCCTCATCTCCCCTATCTTCTCCTCCATCGGAGTGTAGAAATCATCCCACCAAGCCTCGTCGGGGAGGGTGAAGTGTCCGAGGACCTCGAAGCCGCATCTCACTATCGCAGCGAGCAAGTCGGCGGCTCTCCCCATCTCAGGATAATCAGCCTCGAAGCTATCGCGGATCTTCTTCGGCGGATTGTCCGTAAGCCAGACCGCGTCCGTGAAGGCCAGCGCACCGCCGGGGCGCAGAAGCCTGCGACACAGGTTCAGTGCGTTTTCGATCCCGATATTATAAAGCGCACCCTCCGACCAGACCAGGTCGAAGCTCCACGGTGGAAGATCCAGCGAGGACATGTCGGCCTCCATCACTTTTATCCTGTCCTCCAGGCCCCGCGACTCGACCACCGCCCGCAACCTCTTCAGTGACGGGGCGTGACTGTCTACCGCTGTTATCAGCCCCGAGGTCATCGCCGAGAGGTGCAGGGTCTGCCCCCCGACGCCGCATCCGAGGTCCAGAATCCGAGGCGCAGGCGGAAGCTCCCCGCACATGGCCAGCGCTCTGGCAGCCGACTCGCGGTTTCCCGGCCCCTGCCTGGGAAGCGACTCGAAAAGATCGAAAAACAGCGCCCAATGACGAGGCGAAAAGCAATTCATTCCCGACTCTTCCATACTGCGTCTCCCCTCGCGGGGTCGTCCGGCAGAACGGCAAGGGGCCGTTGACAGCGGCAGACCCTCTCGTTATGTTCAATCAAACTATCCTTCACTCATCCGCGATCAGACGCTCGGCGAGCTCAAGCACGTCCACCGGCCAGAAACACTTGGGCCTCGGGCGGTGAACGTTCGGCCTTCCGGCCGAGGGGCGACATTCCAAGTGCCGCCGTCCGCGAGCTCGCGAACACCGTTAGGGTATTCACGCCGGATGTCATCCGGGCCACAAAACTCCACCAGGCTGCCAAGCGAGTCTCCGGCAAGCTGACCAAGCAGGCACCCCTGCGCTCGTGAAAG
>JAAYLU010000043.1 GCA_012521675.1 Synergistaceae bacterium
CGGAAGTAGAACTGAGGCTTGTAGCCGGCGAAGAACGGGGTGTGACGACCGCCCTCCTCCTTCTTCAACACGTAGACCTCCGCCTTGAACCTGGTGTGGGACTGGGTGGAGTTGGGCTTGGCCAATACCTGACCGCGCTCGACGTCCTCCTTGTCTATGCCCCTGAGCAACACGCCGACGTTGTCACCGGCCATGGCGCTGTCAAGAATCTTCCTGAACATCTCAAGAGAGGTCGCTACGGTCTTGGTGACGTCCCGCTTCATGCCGACTATGGCAACCTCCTCGCCGCTCTTGATGACACCGCGCTCGACCCTGCCTGTAACAACTGTACCGCGGCCGGTGATGGTGAAGACGTCCTCGATCGGCATGAGGAAGGGCTTGTCAACCTCGCGAACAGGCTCCGGAATGTAGGAGTCGCAAGCGTCCATGAGATCCCACACGCACTTGCTGATCGGGTCCTCGCGGGTGCCGTCGCCCTCCTCCATGACCTTGAGGGCGGAGCCGCGGATGACCGGTACGTCGTCGCCGGGAAACTCGTACTTGCTCAGAAGCTCCCTGACCTCCATCTCGACAAGGTCGAGAAGCTCGGGGTCGTCGACCTGGTCGGTCTTGTTCATGAAGACCACGAGGGCCGGCACGTTGACCTGGCGAGCGAGAAGGACGTGCTCCCGGGTCTGGGGCATGGGGCCGTCGGCGGCGCTGACGACGAGAATAGCACCGTCCATCTGGGCAGCGCCGGTGATCATGTTCTTGATGTAGTCGGCGTGACCGGGACAGTCGATGTGGGCGTAGTGACGGCTCTCCGTCTCGTACTCGACGTGAGAGATGTTGATGGTGATGCCGCGCTCACGCTCCTCGAGTGCCTTGTCGATCATGTCGTAGGCCGTGAACTGGGCGAAGTCCGACGTCGACAGACACTTGGTGATAGCGGCGGTGAGCGTCGTCTTGCCGTGGTCGATGTGACCTATCGTGCCTATGTTGATGTGCGGCTTGGTCCTCTCAAATTTCTCCTTTGCCATTGTGAAAAAACCTCCCTGTTGATGAAATCCGCCCCAGTGGGGACTTTGTCGTAAACTTTCGACCACGGGAACTCCGACATGACCGGAGACACGCCATCAGCCCGCAGATTATACCAGAGAACGCGAGAAAAGAAAGATATAACAGTCGTAATCCGGCTGTATCGCACTCCGCCCGTATCAGCGCGAGACTTGATAAAGACGGCGATGCACCTGTGTTCCCCTGATCTCGGGGTTTGCCGCCGCATAGTCAAGCGCCTTTTTGCCTTGCCTGTCCTTCGCCCCGGGGTCGGCCCCTGCGTCCAGCAGGACGTTTATGACCTCGGGACTCCGGGAGTACCTGGCCGCGTATATCAACGCGGTGGCTCCCTGCTTGTCCTTCTGTTTGAGGTCTGCGCCCGAGTGAAGCACCGCCATGGTCATCTCCGGGTTGGCATTGAAGCCGGCGGCGTACATGAGCGCGTCCCTTCCATCCTTGTCCTTTATGTCGGTCTTCGCCCCGAACCTGATGAGCGATGCTATGATCGCCGGGTTGCCGTTCTCCTCCGCGGCGAGCGAGATTGCCGTGCGGCCCTCGGGATCGCGATAGTTCGGATCGATATTCGCCTGGAGCAGAAGGGTCGCCACGTCCGGGTTCGTGTTGAAACGAGCGGCGTACATGAGGGCGTTTCTGCCGTGGCTGTCCCTGACATGGGGATTGGTGCGGCAGGCCAAAGTCTTGGCCGTCAGAATCGCCCTTATCACCTCGGGGTTCGGATTGCGAGCTGCGGCGTGCATGAGCAGGCTGGCGTAGTCCTTGTCCCTGGCGAAAATGTTTCCACCCTTGGCGAGAAGGGCCAACAGGACGTCGGGATCGGGGTTTCCTGCTGCTGCCCACATCATCGGGCTCCTTGCCCGGTCGTCGAAGCCCGCCTGTCGCGCGCTGGCGTCGGACAGCCGTCCTACGGCCAAGCGGTCCGGATTCTCCTCCGCCCCGTGCATCAGGGCGGACGCCCCCTCGTAGTCCTTCATAACGGCAACGGCCCCTGCCTTGTACAGGTCGTCGATCATCTTCGCGTCCTTGTTGCGAGCGGCGTACATCAACGCGGTGTACCCCTCGTCGTTCATCACGTTCACTGTCTGTGCCCATACGTCGCCCGCTGCCCTGAGAAGCTCCCTTGGGACCTCGTTGTTCGGGTTGTATCGGATCGCCAGCATAAGGGCGGTCCACCCATGCGCGTCGACCGAGTGCACGTCCGAGCCTGCTTTCACCAGTATCCGGATGACTTCCTTGCGAGGGTTGTGCTTCGCGGCGTTCATGAGAGCGGTCCAGCCGAACTGCTCCACGCCGAAGGCGGCGTTGGCCCCCTCCTCGAGAGCCTGCTCTATCTGCTCGGGCTCGCCGTTCGCGCACAGGTTGTAAAAATCCCAGTCGCTCATGGCGGCGTAAGCCGACGCAGCCAAGGCGAACAGGACGAATAGCGCAGGAAGGCAGATTCCTCTCTTACGCAGCATAGGAGCACCCCCTCATGGATGTCTGTGTCGTCCCGAATTTTAACACATAAACCGCTTGCAAGGCTTTTTTCCAGGCACGCCTCGCAATATATGGGTGCCGCAGCCTTAAATCATCTGCTGGGCACGAACACCCAGGCGTCGCGCGAGAAGGGTATTTCTCCGAGGGCGCCCGCCCTCATACCCCCCTCGGAATCGTCGTCGAATCCGATGTCCTCAAAACCTCCGCTTCTGTTGAAAGCCTCCGTCCTCACGAAGAAGTTGGAGGCCTTCTGAGGCGAGTCGCCGCTCCTCTCATCGCCCGCTTTTCCGCGCCCGTCGTTCCATCCGAGGTCGGAGCGGATGGCTCCCTCGAGGCCGACCATGTTTTCGTCGTCGAACCATGGCCGAGCGCAAGCCAGCCAGTTCGCCGACGGTTCGCAGTCGTCGTCTAGAAAGACGAGCACAGTGCCTCTCGACAGGAAGGCGCCCGTGTTCTTGGCTCGCGCCACGCTCATCGCGTTGGTTTTAAGGTACAGCATATCCAGTTCCCCGAACGACTTTTCTCCCTCCCAGGGCGCTTGGCTCTGGTCGATTATTATGAGCTCGAAGTCGCCGTACGTCTGGACGGAGAGCAAGCGCGCAAGACGCCACAGGGACTGCGGCCTCTCGTAGCCGACAACGATGATGGAGAAGAAGGGCCTTCTCCTTTCTCTGTGCCAGGAGTGCCATCTGAGCAGATCTCCGACGTCCCTCGATATCGACGTCCACGAGTGGCGCTCCTCCACGATACGGCGGCCCGCCGACCCGCTCCTCTCCAGCTCGGCCGGCTCCTCGAGCAGTTCGCGCAGGTCGCCGACGAATCCATCCTTCGTGGTGAAGGTCAGAGCCTCGAGGCCGCCCAGATCTATTCCCCTGGCGGTCGCCGCCGAGGCCAGAACCGGCAGTCCGGCGGCCATATAGTCCAGCATCTTCAAGTTGGAGGCACCGTCCGAGAAGATGGGGTTCAGAGCGATATCGGCCATCGAGAGGAGTTCGTTCTTTTTTTCGTCGTCCACGACTCCCAGCAGGCGTGCGTTTCCTGGCACGGGGCACGACACCGCATCACAAACCGAGCCCATGAAAAGGAAACGGACGTCCGGAAGGGAGGGTGCCACGGTGCAAAGGATAAACTCCGCGGCCTCCGTGTTGGACGGGGAGGCGCTTCCCATGAAGATCGCCACCCGGGTCTCTCTTTCCGAGTCGGTCAGCCCCTCCTCCTCTTTCAAGGCGACCTTGCGCCCATGGCTGGCCGGCATGATCCTCTCCACGAAGGCGCCGTTGGGCGCGACGCGAATCTTTTCATAGGGAAGGTCATACAATCGGGCGAAGGAGGCCCTGTCGGCATGGGAGGAAGTCAGGATCAGATCGGCCCTCGAGCATAGCTTGGACTCAAGTTCGCCCACCAGGGCGACCAGCTCGGTGCCGGACGCCCCATCGTCCAGCACGGCGCATCTATCCACCGCCTCGACGCGATGGGCGTCGTAGACGAGCAGCTGCCTCTTGTCCTCCGGCCATTTTTCGATAAGGGAAAAACTCCAAGGCCGCGAGAAGATCAGCGCGTCCGCCTCGGACATAAGTCGCTCCGCGGTCGCTGCGTAGTCCGGGGTCAAATGCCCGAACAGGGAGAAGGATATGTCCAGGGTCAGAAGGCCGCCCGGTTGATTCTTAAGCGACTCCATCTCCTTCAGATGCTCCTCTGAAAGAGGCACGTTCAGCTCGGCCAAGGTGGGCGTGGGGTCGAGGCGCCTCTCCTTGCCGCCCTCCTCGACGACCCCGAGGAATCTGGCCTTGAAACCCATGTTCCCGTACAGACCGAGCGCCCTCGCCCTATCCCCCCGATTCGCGGGCGATATCGATTGAGAGTCGAGGATCAGCGTGCGAGGCGGAGGGATACGGCCGCCCCCTGTCGCCGAGACGGCGACAGGAAATTCGTCGTCCGAGAACTGCATCGACCTGGCGAGAACGGACGCCACGTGCCCCCAGGAGGCGTGTCCGGCGGCTCCCCTTGCAATGCGTCCCATCGCGGCCGCAAGGCCGGGATCGCCCACGAGGATGTCTATGCAGCGAGCTATCTTCCCTGGATCAGGCGGCACGACAAAGCCGGTGCGACCGTCATATACCATCCGGGCGGGCTCTCCCGAGTCTGTGCAGGTTATGACCGGTTTCTCGCAGAGAGCCGCCTCCAGTATCACAAAGACGGAGTCCTCTCCCATCGGGATGTAGGGCACGGCCAGAGATCGGCTGTAGAGATTCGCAATCTTGTCATCGTCCACATCGCCCAGGAAGTGGATGTTCGACATCTTGGATGCCATCTCTTTCAGCGCCTGTTCGCTCTCCCCGATCCCGCAGACCAGGAGCTCAACGGGACTGCCCACCTTCTCCATCGCCCTTACCACCAGCTCCGGGCGATACAACGGGTGCAACGGCCCTGGGAGAAGCAGGAACTCGTAAGAAGTGTTCTCCAGGGCGTCCAGCGTGGCTGCCGGATACAGGACCTCGGAGTCCGCCCCCAGGTACTTCAGAAGGCGCCCCCTGATCTCGTATCCTGCGACGAACACCTCTCCGACCTTCTTCAGCGCTTCTCGGTCCAAATCCTGTATATGTCGCCTTAAGCGGCGCTGCTCCGGGGCGGGGGCCTCGTGCATCATATCGAACATGTCGTAAAACTCGCGCGCCGTTCTGAGCAGGTAGCAGACTTTGTTCCGGTGCGGAACGAGACATGCGGGGATATTGCTGCATATCACCCCGTCAAACCCGTGAAGGTCGAGGGCGCCGTAGCGGGCGTATGTATCCGAGACCGCCTCGTATGACGATTCGTCGTGCGGCACCGGGATTGTCTCGACCTCGAAGCCGATGTCCCTCATGGCCGAGCCTATCCCGTCGACAAAAATGCTCTCTCCCCGGAGGGAACGGTCTCCCGTCTCAGCGACCACCAGGGCGATTCGCTTGCTCATTCCTTCACCCTCTCTCGTCCGGGCTTAAGCTCCTGCAGCGCCGCAGAGCGTCCCTTTATCCGA
Source organism: Synergistaceae bacterium (assembly GCA_012521675.1). Lineage (NCBI taxonomy): Bacteria > Thermotogati > Synergistota > Synergistia > Synergistales > Synergistaceae > Synergistaceae bacterium. The sequence goes on from JAAYLU010000043.1 coordinate 5,546, forward strand.
GCAGCATACGGAAGGGACGGGCTTTTTCTAACCTCTGCGGGCGATTTAAGCGGGGGCGGGACGAAGGCCTTCACTTCTTCGAGGATTATTTGCATTCTGCTTTCATTCGCGTCCGCGGCTTCGGCTTGTTTTTCCACGATCAGGCGAAGCTCCTCGAACTTCGCTTCCAGAAGGGTCCTCACGTCCTTCAGATCCTCGGCCCCGGCCTTATCGGATAGCATGGATTCAATCTTTGACTGGTCTGCCTTGGCCTCTATAGTCTCCAGCAGGGATCCTATCTTCCCCTCCAAGGCATCATATGCCGCGGAGTCCGCCTTCTTGTCCAACGAGGCGACTACATCCGCCGAAGCAGCCTCAAGCCCCTTGCACAGGGACTTCAGCACCTCTACGTCAACTCCAAGCGACAGGAGCGATTTGATGATCTCAAGATCGGCCTTGGATTCCATCACGTCCTCAAGGGACCTCACCCGGAGGGCGATCGATTCAGGATCGAACGACGAGAAACGATCCGACAGCTCGACCAACCTCTCCTCGAGATGCCTGACAGAGTCGGTTTGAGCCACGGGGTCGAACGACGAGAAACGATCCGACAGCCCGGCCAACCTCTCCTCGAGATGCCTGACAGAGTCGACTTGAGCCACAGGATCGAACGACGAGAAACGATCCGACAGCCCGGCCAACCTCTCCTCGAGATGCCTGACAGAGTCGACTTGAGCCACGGGGTCGAACGACGAGAAACGATCCGACAGCCCGGCCAATCTCTCCTCGAGATGCCTGACAGAGTCGACTTGAGCCACGGGGTCGAACGACGAGAAACGATCCGACAGCTCGGTTAATCTCTCCTCGAGATGCCTGATCGATTCTGCGTCGGCCTCCGACCTGGCTCGATACTCTCTCTCAAGGGCTTCAAACGCCTCCCCCTTGGATCGGAGCTCGCCTTCGAGCAGTTCAAGGGCCTCTCCCTTCGAACGTATTTCGCCCTCTAGGGAAAGCAACGCCTCTCCGTCCGCCTTCCGGCGCGCCTCCTCACGAGCCTCCTCCAGTGAAGCCTCAAGGGATCTCAGGCGGTTCTCAACTTCGACTTTATAGTGAGAATCAAGCCTCTCGAGGCCCTCGTCGATCCTCTTTTCCAAGGTCTCGAGCGCCTGTTCGCCTGCCTTTTCCTCCAGCCTTTCCTCGAGCAGCGCCAACTGTTCGCCCTCCGCCTTGAGAGAGAGCTCGCCTCGCAGCTCCACTATGGACGTCTCGATGAAGGATTTGACCTCGGAGAGCATGTCCTCGCCGGCCATCTTCGACAGCTCCTCGTCAAGGCTGCTGGAAAACTCATCCAGCCGGCTCAGGTCGGCCTTCCCGGCTAACTCCGCGGAGAGTGCCTCCAGCTTCTCCTGGTCGATCTTGCTCGCGATCGACTCCTCCAGCTCGTTGCGGCACTGGGCCAAGCTCTCGCGCAGGGCGTTCATCCTGCTTCCTATGCCGTCGATCCTCGCCTGTATGACGGCCTCTTTTTTCGTCGCCCTGGAGTTGATCTCGCGAAGCTGCAGGGGCAGTCCTAAAAGCATCACGACCAACTCCACGCAATAGCCGAGCACGGGTATGCCATAGACCATCTGCGAAAACGACCGGGGAGCATCGCCTTCCACTGTCGTCCTCCTTGCTTTTGCAGTGGGGGGGCTTTTGCCGAGGCTCTTTTTCTCTCGCTCGACGATGGGCTCGACCCTCTCTTTAAGATCGACCGTCTTCGCGAAACCGTTCTTTCTCTCCAGGCGAGGCCGCCTGGAGACGGGAATAGTGACATCCTCCCTGCGCCTTGTCTCTAGTTCTTCCCTGATTTTGGCGATTAGCCTGGCCTTTTTCCTCTGCACGTCGTCGGAATGAAAAACCTCGCCGGCCGCGACAGGGGCACGCTCCGCCCCGTCGTCCTCGATCCCGTCCGGCTCGGCTGAAAGCAGCAGGGAGGTCTCCTCTTCCTTTACCGAAGAGTCAAGATCCCGGTTCTCATTGTTCTTCAGCTCATCCACTCCCGAGATTCCCCTTTCTGCGCTCCGGCGCTCCTCCATGCGGAGGTGGCCGGGATTAATCCCAGCGTCGCCAATCGTGAGATTCGTGATTCTCGAGAACCAAAAAAGAGCCCGTGAAAATAAGGACCCAATTCATTATAACAGTAAATTGCACCTCTGTATCTTGCCGTGCGGAAGAACGTGCTCATTGAAGGACGTCGTTTTCCTCAATCCCTTGTCCTCTCCTCTTTCAACGATAGAATCCTCTCGCGAGCGGCGGCGGCGGCCGCCAGTCTCGACTCGAGCTCCGCGACAGGCGATGACAGAAGATCGTCGAGAATACGCTTGAACTCCTCGGCCAGCCGCCGCACCTGAAGTCCGTTCCCCGCTACCATGTCCGCCCCCAGCCAGGCCGGGCCGGCGGCTATGCGGGTCGTGTCGCGAAACCCTCCGGCGGATAGAGCCGGCAACGAGGGATGGTTTTCCATCTCGTCCCCCGCCAACAAGGAGAGGGCGGCGGATATTACAAGGGGCAGGTGGCTGATGCAGGCGGCGGCCGAATCGTGCTCGTCCGCGTCGATCTTAAGGGGGCGTCCTCCGAGGGCGAGAGCGAGTTCACCGGCTAGGGAGGCAACTTCCGGACGAGTGGCGGGGAAGGGCACGACTGCGCAGACGGACCCCAGAAAGAGGTCCGGAGAAGCGTTCTCCAGCCCTCCCCGCTCCTTTCCCGCCATCGGGTGAAAACCAGCGTACCTCTCCCCCCATATCGCCGACAACACAGCTCCTATTTCGACCTTCGTGCTTCCCAGGTCGAACACGGCCACGTCCTTCCGGGCGGAACCGCGGATCAGCAGGCTCAGTCCCTCCATCGCCCTGACCGGTACAGCGAGGACGATCACGTCCGCAAGAGAGGCGCACTCCTCGGCGGAGGAGCAGCCCTTCGTGACGACACCCCTCTCGACGGCCTCCGCGATCGTAGCCGGATTCCTGCTCCAGCCGGCTACATCTCTGACTCTTCCCGTCTCCACCAGCCGCCATGCAAGAGACCCGCCCAGCAGGCCGAGTCCGAAGACCGAGACGACGCTCTCCTTCAGGCTCTTCATTCTACTCGCACCCGGTACAACGAGCCTTGTGCCGTGATCCCGTGGTTTTCTCCTTCTCCGCGGGACACTCCTTCCAGAGCAGCACCACCACGTCCGCGAGCAGGAAACAGCCCATCACCGTCCAGAAGGGCCAGCCGGAGGGAACGAAAAGAAAGGTCGAGGTCCCGCCGCCGAGGGTGATCATCACCACGCTCCAGATCTTCAAGCGCCTTGTGATGCAGCGGCTCTCCTCCCAGCTGCACACCGTGTGTCCGAACTTCGGGTGGTCCCGAAGCCACCTGTGCATCTCCGGGGACGACTTGGCGAAGCAAGCGGCCGCGAGCAAAACGAACGGAACCGTCGGCATCACCGGAAGAAGAGTCCCGATTATCGCCAACAGGACGAAAAAATAGCCGAAATACCTCCACATGCTCACTGCGCACCACTAAATCAGGGGAATCCTGATCTCGGTTATGTTCTCGTCGGGCGGGGTCCGGCTGCAGTCGGTACGGTATATCTCCATGGAGAAAGACCCGGACGGCTCGCGTCCGCTCTTCGGAAGCCACTCGCCGTAGATGGCCCTGTAAGCGTCGTGCAGACCGGAGTAAGCCCCCTTGTAGACCACGACTGCGAACTCCCCGCCGGGAATTACCTGCGTGCTGATCCCCGCCTCCTCCTCGTAGTCGTCTCCGACCGCGACGCAGACGTCCATTCGCGTGTTGCCCGGCTCGGTCACGTCAGGGTCGTCGTAGCAGAGGGACAGGAAACATGAATCCGGTCCCATCCGGCTCGCAAGTCCCGGTGCCGCGCTCAGCCTGTTCCACGCCTCCGTGCTCTGTTCGTAAGGGCCTGTGTGGCGGATGAAGGCCACTCTCATGTCGCCGTGCTTCTCGATCTTCACGTCCATCTTGCTCATACCTCCTCCAAGTTCAGAAAATGGGAATTCGGAGCAGCGCTACCGCGGCAACACCCGTCAGCATCGCCAGCATCACGTTGCCGGTCTTCTTCGTGATGATCACGATGAAGACGGCGGCGACTATCCCCTGCCAGCCGGCGGCCAGCAAGCCCGGGAAGACCAGCGCGGCGAAGATAGTGCCAGGGAGCGCGTCCATCCCCTTCTTGAACACGCCGGTCTTGGGCAGCCTCTTGCCGAGGGCCAGCCCCAGGAAGCGGATCGAATAGACGAAAAAGGCGGAGAGCAGGACAACCGCGAGGGCTTGAGTGTTAGTCACGGTCAATCGACCTCCTTCATGAACGCGGCGGCCACTGAGCCCGCTATGCCGCCCAGCAGCACGTACCAAGCCCCGGGAAGATGCTTCCACGCGAGAAATGCCGTGCCCGCCGAAACGAGCCAAGGCAAGACATCTCTCTTTCCTCTCCACATGTTGACGGCAAGAGCGGTGAAGAGGGCGGTAAAGGCGTAGTCAAGCGCGTACTTCTCGGGGTTTTCCAGAGTGAATCCCAGGCTGTGACCCACCATGACGCTGAAGAACCAGAAGAGGCCGACGCAGACTCCACCTCCGACGAGATGGTCCACAGTCACCTCGCTCCTCCTCCACTCGGCCATCGTGACCGCCCAGTTCTCGTCTGTCACGAAGTGCACTCGCCACGCCCTGCCAAGCCATCCGATATGCTCCATCAACGGAGCGACAGCCGCGGTCAGCAGGAAGTATCTCACGTTGACCACCGCGGCGGCCACGGCCATCTGCCACACGGGAAAGCCTCCGTTCCACATACCCACGATCAGAGTCTGAGCCGAACCGGAAAAAATCGCCACGTTCATCAGGGCCAGAATGGGGAAGGAGACCCCCGTCTCGGCGCAGAGTACACCGAAGACCAGGCCGTAAGTCAGCACGCCCAGCCCCGCCGGGATAGACGCCTTGAATCCCTTGAAAAAATCTCCGTCTTTGTTGAAAACCAACACGCCACCTCCGGTTTTGCTCATTTTTCCATCCCTCTCCCGCCGCCGTCAAAACGGTAGCCCGCCCCGTGCACAGTGCGGAGGAAACGCGGATTCGAGGGGTCGTCCTCTATCTTCTGGCGCAGGTGCACGACGTGCTGATCGACGGTGCGAGTGGTTACGTCGCACTCGATCCCCCAGACCTCGTCTAGCAGCTCAGAGCGCGACAGCACCCTTCCCTCGCTGCCGGCCAGGCGGCGTAGCAGCGCGGCCTCCTTGGGGGTCAGAGGGAACTCAGAGTCCCCTTTCCGCCCGGTCATGCGGTCGAAGTCGACCTTGACATCGCCGAAGGAGAGTGTCGGCGCTCCATCCTTCCTGGGCGACCCTCGGGACAGAGCGCCCCTGCGCAGGGCGGACCGCACCCTGGCCAGCAGCTCCGCCATCCCGAAGGGCTTGACTATGTAGTCGTCCGCCCCGAGCTCAAGCCCCACGACCTTGTCCACCTCCCTGCCCTTCGCGGTGAGCATCAGCACGGGGGTATGCCGGTCCTGCAGGCGAATCTCTCTGCAGACGTCGTACCCGTTCATTCCAGGCATCATGACATCCAGCAATACGAGGTCGGGCTTCAGCTTGTGGTAAAGATCCAGCGCGGAGCGACCGTCGTCCGCTGTGGTCACACGATACCCCTCGCTCTCCAGGAGGTCGCGCACCCCCGTCTGGATGGCCGTGTCGTCCTCGGCCAGGAGAATCAGCTCTTTCATTCCACCACTCCTTGAGTCTTTTCGTCGTCGTGCAGAGGGACCGAGAGGGTAAAGGCGCTGCCTCCCCCGTCCCTGGGGGCGTAGGTCACGTCGCCGCCGTGCCGTCGCGCGATCGAGCGAGCGATGAACAGGCCCAGCCCCGCGCCGCTGCTGGAAGCGGCAAGCGAATCGTCCCCTCTGAAGAACTCCTGGAAGATGCTCCCCTGCTGCGAGGGGGCCACCCCGGAACCCCTGTCGAGGACCGCAACGACCGCGCATCCTCGCTCCGTTCGGCATTCGACCCTTATCTCACGTCCGTCCGTCGAGTACTTCTCCGCATTCGACAGCAGGTTCATGAGCACCTGCCTGAGCGCGCCCGGGTCGCCCGCCACCGGGGCCGGTCCCTCCGAGCCGAAGAAGCAATCAAAGCCGTTCCTCGACAGGCCCGGCATCATCTGCGAGAGGGTCTCCCTCGCAAGCTCGGCGAGGTCCAGTGGCTCCGCGGAAGTCTCGCGGCCCCTTTTGCCGTCGCGCGAGAAGGAGAGGACATTCTCGACCAGCCGGGAGAGTCGCTCCGCCTCGGACACCATCGTCCGCAGGTACTCCCTGCGCCTCTCCTCGTCTTTCTGTCTTCCGGAGAGCAGCATCTCGGCGAACAGCCTTATGGACGTGAGGGGTGTCTTAAGCTCATGAGAGACGTTCGCTACAAAGGTGGTCTTCTTTCGGGCGAGGCGGATCTCCGACGTCAGCGCCCACAGCAGGGCCGCGCCCCCGACGGCTATCACGAGGAAGAGCGCCCCGACCAGCATCCACACGGCGCGCGCGGCCGACCTGGCCCTGCTGGCCGCCTCGTACGGGTCGGCGAGCCACACGCCGACCTCCCACCCGGGAAGAGCGGGGGTTATCTCCATGGCCACGTAAGGGACACGCCAGTCGGGCGGCTCGCCCAGGGCCGGGACGACCAGGGGCTCGCCCATCTCGTCCAGGACGGTCAGGACGCGTGTCTCGTTCATTATCGCCGGCAAGATCTCTAGGATTCTGTCCTTGAGCGAATAGCAGTCCACCAGGAAGCCCGCTATCGTGCCGTCGGTTCGCTCGCTCCAGAAGAGCAGCTCCATCCCCCCCTCCAAGAGTCTGGGCAGCATGCCGGCATACGCCTCGTCGCGGACCTCGGCGAAGCTCCTGCCTCTCGCCACCGTCCGCGACGCCCCGATCGAATCCTCGCGGGCCGATGGCGCAAGGGTCGTCGGGTCTACGTTCCTTCGAAGCAGCTCGAAGCCCTCCCGCTCGGCCTTTTTCAAGACCTCCTCGCGCAGTGCCGAATCAACCGCGATCAGGCTCTCAGCCATCTGTCTCTCGACCCCCGGCGAGGGTCTCCCGGAGGGCGGAGGCGCAAAGGATGGCGCCATGGCCTTCTGCTCGGGGGCGGGGCTCGGCATGTCTACGCGTGCATCACCGGCCGGCCTTTCGCCCGAATGATAAAGCTCCCTTCTGTAGACCCCTGCTATGCTGTCATAGAATGCGATCTCGTCCTGCTCTCGCAGGAACGGGCCGAACGAGGAGAGCAGCCTGTCGCCAGCATGGTTGGACTCGGGGACGAAAAGCCGGTCGCCCACGAGCAGGAAGGGGCACTCCGCTAGTGAGCCGCCGCCCTTCCACCTGTTGAAAAGGGACGGATTGGAGGGGATCTCCGACGCCTCTCCGACCAGCTCCTCCTCCACCGTCCCCATGAGATCGGCAATGCGCCCGACCGCTAGGTTCACCTCCGACATCAGGGCGTCCTCGAGGCGCTTCTCTATATGCAGAGCCTCCCGGTCCGCCGCTCGCAGCGCGAGCATGCTCAAAGCCACGCTCGGCAGGAGGACCGCTGACAGAAAGAGCAGGACAAGCGACATCGAGGTCGAAAGCCTTGCAAACCCCTTTTTCTCCCCTGTCATCGTCATCACCCCCGCCTACGGACGGAGACCGGGGGTAACAGCCCGGCCTCCGTCGATGCCCTAGTGTATCGAGTATACCAGCTACGACTTGCGGACAGCTAGTCCTCGTCGTCGTATTCGTCCTCGTATTCGTCCTCGTCGGAGTCGGTCGTAACAATCGCGGACTGCTGGCTCTTCAACATATAGGCCTCGTTCAGGACGGTCTTCCTATCCACGTTGGAGAGCCCTCCCTCCGAGATCAGGCTGTCCGCCAGCTCGTCGAAGGCAGCCGACTCCATCTCCATCGCAGGGGCGGAGCTTCCCATCATGGGGGCAAGCATCCTGAGCTGCCTGGTCCTCTCACCGAGCATCTTGGCCGCCTCCTCCGCCCTTCCCTCGTCGGCCAGTCGAACGGCCTCCTCCCGTATCTCGGCGTTCCTCGCCAGGGCCGCCTGCGAGGCTATCTCCTGGCGACGGTTCTTCTCCACCTCGTCCTCGTCCTCCGTGAAAGCGAGGGTCAGGGGAGACTTCTTGACTATCTTCTCGCCGCTCTCCGGGTCGACGTACTCCAGCTCCACCTCGGCCGCCTCCAAAGTCGTCCCCGGCTCGCCCCCGGGAAGCTCCAGCTCGACCAGCGCGTACTTCTCCGTGCTGTAGAGATTATCAATGGAGACCTCTATCACCCCGTCCTCCGCCCTGCCGGTGCGCCCCACCGCTCGCTCCGGACGTGCGCCCCCCAGTCCGCGGACCTTCACCCGAACCTTCCTGGCGGTCAGGGTCACCGCGTCCTCCATGTCGCGCGCGAAGATGTCCTTCAGCATCCTCGACGTCCGGGCGAAGTAGGCGTTTCCACCGCTCTCCGCCGCGAGCGCGGTCATCAGGTCCTCGTGGTAGTCGAGCCCCAGGCCTATGGTGGTTATGGTCATCTCCGTGCGGGCGAGCTTTCTTCCGAGGGCCGCCAACTCCCTCGTGGTTGAAGGGCCGACATTGGCCACCCCGTCGGAGAGCATGACTATCCTTGGGATGAAACCCTCCTTCACGAACGGCTCCAGCTGCTTGGCACCGAGAACAACACCATCGTAGAGAGCTGTCATGCCGCTCGGCTTGATCCTCTTTATTCCAAGGGCAAAGACCGGCTCCTTGTTCCCCTTCCCGACGGGTCGGGCCCTGACCGCGACCCGAGCCTTCTCGTCGTAGACCACCACCGCCGCGATGTCGTTCGCGTCGAGTATCTTAAGGGCCTCCAGCGCCCCGAGCTTAGCGTAATCCATCTTCTCCTCCGAGGCCATGGAACCGGACTTGTCAAGGACGAGGGCGACCGCCAGCGGCGCGCGGGTCTCTCGCTCGCGCCTCTCCGGCTTCACCAGCACGCGGACCGTGATCCTGCTTCCCTCTCCGGCCTTCACAACAGGCGTGTCCGCGCCGACCTCGAGCGTCACTCCTCCCGAATCGGCCCATGCCGCCGTGCCGAACGAGATCATCAGCACAAGGAGCAACCCCGCCAAAGACTTGATGCAGCAGTTTCTTTTAGTCATCATAACTACCACCTCCTGCGGAAAAGTATGCCACTCATCCCCGAAAATGATGTCAGACCGGCGTCAAGGCAGTGTAAAAAATTTGTAAAAAACGCGAAGGAGATATCGTGCCGCCGGATCGACGCAGGATGAGCAAACTCGTATTGCGCAAATCGCCCACTTTTGCTAGAGTATCATGCAAGTGACAATTCATCCTTTTTTCCGACAGGAAGAATTCGAGGGGAGGGATTGCGTCATCTGCCATAGATCCGATTGAACATGCGGATTTCAAGCCGCGTCGCGGGGACGGGGTTTTTCGCGCGTCGCGGTCGGGAGTGGTTCCAACTGAACAGAAACGGAGGTATTGCAAATGATCGCTCGCTTTATGAACGCCCGCGCCGGGAGGACCTCCTTGGCCGCCTTGGTCTGCGGCTTTCTGCTCGTGCTCGGCCTTGCGACCGCTGCCGCGGCCGAGCCAACGCTCCTCGAGATGTTCGAGATAATCAAGAACAAGGAGTTCGTCGACCTGACTCACACTTTCGACCAGGATATACCTCACTGGCCCGGCTTTCCCGAGGAGAAGAGGGAGACCATCTACTGGTACGACAAGGGGGTCGGCACAATGGGTCACGGATTCTTCGCCCAGGTGTTCTGCCACGTGGGCCAGTGGGGGACCCACGTCGACGCCCCGGCTCACTTCGTCCAGGGCAAGAGGACGCTCGACCAGATAGACGTCAAGGAGATGTTCCTAGAACTAGTGGTCATCGACGTCCACGAGAAGGTGGAGAAGGATCGGGACTACATGCTGACGCTGGAGGACGTGAAGGACTGGGAGAAGAAGTACGGCCCGGTGCCGGAGGGATCCTTCGTGGCGATGAGGACCGACTGGTCGAAGAGATGGCCCGACAAATCCCGCATGCAGGAGGCCGACGAGGATGGGGTGATCCACTATCCCGGGTGGGGGCTCGAGGCCATGAAGTACCTGTTCGAGGAGAGAAATATAACCGCCTGCGGACACGAGCCTACGGACACGGACCCGGGCGTGCTCACCTCCAAGGGCGACTACACCTGCGAGTTCTACGTGCTGGCCCAGGACAAGTACCAGGTGGAGCTGATGGCCAACCTGGACAAGGTGCCGGAGCACGGCGCCCTGGTGATAGTCGCATTCCCAAAGCCATACTTCGGCTCCGGGTTCCCGGCGAGGGTCTTCGCCATACTGCCGTAGGACCTCTGCACCACGGCTGCATCGCGCCGGGGCGCTCCCGCCCCGGCGTTTCTCTGGCCTCTACACCCTCCTCGCCCCGTCGCCTGACTCGCTGCGGAAAAAAGAGCAGTCGTACCCTATGTACCTCCTGTATCTCTCTCCGACGTAGCAGCAGAAGTCCTCCACTCCGTCGCGGCGGACGAGGGCCACCGCGCTGCCGCCGAAACCCGCTCCAGTCACCCTCGCCCCCAAACACTCCTCCCTCTGCCATGCCAGCTCGGCGAGGCAGTCCAGCTCCATGCCGGTGCTCTCGTAGTCGAACTGCAGCGACAGGTGAGACTCGTTAAGCAGCTCTCCGAACCTTTCGAGCCTTCCCTCCTCCAGCGCATCCGCGGCCTCCAGCACTCGCGCGTTCTCATAGACCGCATGGCGGGCCCGCC
>JAAYLU010000044.1 GCA_012521675.1 Synergistaceae bacterium
CTCCTGTACTGCTACTTCGGGCGCAGCTTCCCGTCTCTGTTCCAGCACAGAGGCTTCAACATCTATCGCATAGTCAACCACATGTACCTCGGGACAGAGGGTATATTCGGCATACCTCTGAGCGTCTCGGCGACGTTCGTCTTCATGTTCATACTGTTCGGCTCCATGCTGGAGCAGACCGGGATGGGAAAGTTCATCATCGACCTGGCGATGGCGCTGGCTGGATGGGCGACCGGTGGACCTGCGAAGGTCGCGGTCATAAGCTCGGGGCTCATGGGCTCGATCTCAGGCTCGTCTGTCGCGAACGTATGCACCACCGGAATGTTCACAATCCCCCTGATGAAGAGCGTTGGCTACAAGCCGCACTTCGCCGGGGCGGTGGAGGCCGTCGCTTCGACCGGCGGACAGATAATGCCCCCCGTGATGGGAGCGGCCGCTTTCATCATGGCCCAGTTCATGGGAGTTCCCTACATACATGTGGCGCTCGCCGCCGTGGTGCCGGCCCTCCTGTACTACTTCGCCGTCATTATCCAGGTCCACTACGAGGCCAACAGGCTCGGATTCAAGGGCCTTCCCAGGGAACAGCTGCCGCCCCTCTTCCGTCTGCTTCGGCAGAAGGGGCACCTGCTCATCCCCCTCATCGGGATAATCTACTTCCTGATCGGGGGGTACACGCCGCTCAAAGCTGCATACAACGGTATCCTCATCACGATCGTGGTGTCGTGGCTTAACAAGGAGACCAGGATGACCCCAGCCCGGTTCCTCGCAGCGCTGGAGAGCGGTGCGAGGGCCGCGCTCGGCGTGGCCTGCGCCTGCGCCACTGTCGGCATAATAGTCGGGACCGCGACTCTCACCGGACTCGGACTGAGAATTGCAAGCGCTATTGTCACCCTCGCCGGAGGGAGCCTCATGCTCACGCTGCTGCTGACGATGGTCGCGTGCATTCTCCTGGGGGCCGGACTGCCTACCACGGCCAACTTCATAGTCACAAGCACCATGGCCGCACCGGCGCTGGCCCATCTAGGAGTGCCCCCGATGGCCGCATACATGTTCGTGCTCTACTTCGGCATAGCGGCCGACCTGAGCCCCCCCGTGGCCCTGGCGGCCTACGCGGGCGCGGGAATCGCCGGCGCCGAGCCGATGAGGACCGGCATGACCGCCGTGAAACTGGCCCTTGCGGGGTTCATAGTCCCGTTCATCTACGTCTACAACCCAATACTTGTACTGGTCGACTTCAGCCTGTTCCCGTTCATAATGGCGACTATCACGGCCCTGATCGGGGTAATGTTGCTGGGGATGACCACTATTGGTTATTACAAGGGCGAATTGAAACTGTGGAAGAGGGTTCTGGCCTTTGTGGGCGCTATAGGCCTTCTGATACCGGGATGGCAGAGCGACCTGTTCGGACTTGCTATTTTGGGCCTGATTTACATTATTCAGACCAAGACCTTTGAGAATAGCACAAGTCTATAGCCGACGGTAGTTCCCAAAATGTGTTAATATTGTCTGGTTTATTACCGTCCCGAGACATCAAGGGACGGTTTTCCTATTTCAACAAGGGGGTTTACTAATGAGCACCGACTACAAGGGCACTCTTTCTCTTCCGGAGACGGCGTTTCCAATGCGCGCAAATCTCGTCAAGAGAGAGCCGGGATTTCTGCAGTTCTGGAAGGATCAGGACATATACGGGAAGATGTTGAAAAAACGCAACGGGGCGCCGCTTTTCGTACTCCATGACGGACCTCCGTACGCGAACGGACACATCCATATAGGCACGGCGTTCAACAAGATCCTCAAGGACTTCATACCGAAGTACAAGTCCATGAGAGGCTTCCGCTCCCCCTACGTCCCCGGGTGGGACACTCACGGCCTCCCGATAGAGCTGCACGTCATCAAGAGCATGGGGGTCACCAAGGACACGGTCGACCCGGTGCTGCTACGTGAGAAATGCACCGAGTACGCGCTGAAGTTCAGGGATGTCCAGAGGGAGGAGTTCATGCGCCTCGGAGTTCTGGGCGACTGGGATAACCCCTACATGACCCTTCACCCGGAGTACGAGGCGGTGCAGATAGGCGCCTTCGCCGACATAGTCGCGAAAGGCTACGTATACAAGGGACAGAAGCCCGTCTTCTGGTGCATAGAGTGCCAGACCGCGCTCGCCGCCGCCGAGATCGAGTACTGGGACGAGCCCTCGCCCTCGGTGTACGTCGCATACTCGATGACCAACGCAGAGACCCTCCTGCCCTCGCTGAAGGGAGAGGACGTGGACATAGTCGTATGGACCACTACGCCCTGGACGCTGCCGGCAAGCATGGCGGTCGCGGTGGGCCCCGATCTTCAGTACGTCTTCGTGCGATCGGGGAGGAAGGTCTACCTCTTCGCGGAGGCGCTGCTCGAGAGTGTGTCGAAGGAGACCGGGCTTGAGTTCGGAGAGATTCTGGGCCGCCTGAGAGGGGACGAGCTGCTCGAAGGCGTGGCGCTGCATCCCTTCTACCCGGAGAGAAAGATACCCATCCTCCCCGCGGACTACGTGCTGCTCGACACGGGCACCGGCTGCGTCCACACAGCCCCGGCCCACGGAGTCGAGGACTACGAGACCTGCGTCAAGTACGACATCGAGATATTCAACCCCGTCGACGAGAGGGGACGCTTCAAGGAGGGAACCGAGCTGGTGGGGGGACTGACCCTGGACGAGGGCACGGAGAAGCTCTTAGAGGTCTTGACGGAGAGCGGGCGGCTTCTCGGCAAAGGAAAGATCGTGCACTCCTATCCTCACTGCTGGCGCTGCAAGAAGCCAGTCATATTCCGATCCACGGACCAGTGGTTCGTCTCTGTCTCCGATTTCAAGGAGGGCGCCCTAAAGACCATAGAGGACGACGTCCGATGGATCCCCGATTGGGGGAAGGAGCGGATCTTCAACATGGTTCGCGACCGCTCGGACTGGTGCATCAGCCGTCAGCGCATATGGGGAGTTCCCATCCCAGCCTTTTACTGTAATAGCTGCAACAGGCCGATTCTGACCGAGGACAGGATTCGTTCGGTGCAGGCGCACGTCCACGAGCACGGCAGCTCGGCCTGGTGGAGCATGTCACCGGAGGAGCTGCTCGGAGACCTCTGCTTCTGTCCGCACTGCCAGGGCGGAGACCTGCGCAAGGAGACCGACATCATGGACGTCTGGTTCGACTCAGGCACCAGCCACGCTGGAGTTCTGAGAACTCGTCCGGATCTTAAATGGCCCTCGGACATGTACCTGGAGGGAAGCGATCAGCACAGGGGATGGTTCCAGACATCGCTTCTTACCGCGGTGGCCCTCTTCGGCAGAGCCCCCTACGACCAGGTCCTCACCCACGGTTTCATAATGGACGGGGAGGGGCGGAAGATGTCGAAGTCGCTGGGGAACGTCGTTGCCCCACAGGAGATCATCGACGAGTACGGGGCCGACATACTGCGCCTCTGGGTCGCATCCACGGATTACAGGAACGACGTGAGGATCTCGAAGGGGATCATCAAGAACCTCAGCGAGTCCTACCGGAGAATTCGCAACACGGCTCGCTACCTGCTGGCCAATCTCAACGACTTCTCCCTGGACGAGCTGGTCCCCTCGGACAAGATGCTGGAGATGGACCGCTGGATACTGGCCAAGCTGAACTCGATAATCGACAGGGCGAACGTCGCCTTCGACAACTACGACTTTCACGTTCCCACTTTCTCCATCCACCAGTTCTGCGTGAACGAGTTGAGCTCCTTCTACCTCGACGCGAGCAAGGACCGGATGTACGCGGACGGCAGGAAATCCCTCTCGCGAAAGAGCGGACAGACGGCGATGTGGCACGTCCTGTCCGCCCTCACGAGGATGCTGGCGCCGATCCTGAGCTTCACCGCGGAGGAGATATGGTGGGAGATGCGCAAGATCGACCCCTCTCTGCCCGAGAGTGTATTCCTGTCCGACTGGCCGCTGCTGGACGAAAACATGAGAGACGCGGAGCTGGAGGCGAAGTGGGAGGCGGCTCTGACCCTTAGGGACGCCGTCAGCCGGGCGCTTGAGACCGCGAGGACCTCCGGCATAATCGGGCACTCCCTGGACGCCGGAGTGGTGGTGGAGATAAAGCCGGGGGACGGGATCCTCTCTCACTTCTCGGACGAGGCCCTCAAGACGTTCAGCATTGTATCGTCATTCGCGCGTTCGGAAAGAGTCGAAAACATGAGCGTGATCCAGAAGGACGAGGAGACCGGCTTCACGGTTGGAGTGGACAAGGCCCCTGGAGAAAAGTGCCCGCGATGCTGGCAGTACACCGAGACGCCGGACTCCGAAGGACTTTGCCCCAGGTGTGCGCGGGTGCTCGCAAGCCCTGACGGTGACTAGAAAGAACCGCCGAGCGAGCTGCGTGGAACAGGTGCGTTTGGTTTCAGAGGAGGTCGAGGCGGGAGATCGCCTTGACCTCTTCATAGCCGAAAGACTCGACCTGCCGCGCTCCTTCGCTAGAAGGCTGATCGAGACCGGGGCCGTCGCGATAGACACCGGAAAGAGGCCCAAGCCAAGCCTGAGGGTCGCCGCAGGCATGGGCGTTCTTGTATCGTTGCCGCCGGTCGAACCTGCGCTTAGTCCCGAGCCCGTCCCGTTTCAGTTAGTATACGAGGATCCCTGGCTCATGGTGGTGAACAAGCCATCGGGGCTGGTCGTCCATCCCGCGCCGGGAAACTGGCGTGGCACCCTCGTTCACGGACTGCTTCACCGCTTCGGAAGGTGGGGAGAGTTCATCGACGAGGACCGCCCCGGCATAGTTCACCGTCTCGATGCGACATCCTCGGGGCTTCTCGTGGTGGCGAAGGATCAGATGACCCTGGAGGAGCTCCAGCGGCAGTTTCGCAATAGGGAGGTCGAAAAACTCTATCTCGCCCTGGCCGAAGGCAGGATCGCCGACAGCTCCGGCAAGATCGACATGCCCATTCAAAGATCGGTCCGCAACAGACTCCGGATGAGCACGGGCCCCGAAGGAAAGGAGGCAGTGACGGTCTTTCGCGTCCTGTGGCGCAGGGGGGGGTATTCGTTCGTGGAATGCCGGATACCCACGGGCCGCACTCACCAGATAAGAGTCCACATGAGCCGCCTGGGGCATCCCCTCGACGGCGACTCCCTGTACGGCGCGTCAAAGAAGAGCGCCCGGAGATTAGGCAGGGTCTTTCTGCACTCCTGGAGGCTCTCATTCCGTCACCCGTTCACAGGAGCAAACTCCTCCTTCACCTGCCCTCTGCCGGAAGAACTGACCGCACGGCTTCGGGAGATTCTCTCCAAAGATCGGGGCTGACCTGTACCGTCCTCGGATTTGTGTAGGTGACGAGTGCGATGGCGCCGCCAGGCACGGACCTCACGTACTTACGCTCGGTGTAATCGACCTGCGCTTTCGTCGAGAGCCTCGCCTTGCTGAACCAGGCTGCGAGAGAGGCAGCCAGCAAAATCACCGCTTCGGTATAGTCCTCCCTTCCGTCGATCCTCTTGACTATCACGTGCGCTCCGGGGATCTCGTGAACGTGGAACCACAGGTCCTCCGGGGACGCGACCCTGAAGGTCACATGCCTGTTTCCCCTCGCATTCAGGCCGACGTAGAACTCGCAGCCTGCGTGAGAGAAGCGGATATGCGGCGGAAACTTTTCCTTTTTCCTCCCGGAGCGGCCTTTTTTCGAAGGAGTCAACCAGTCGAGGGTGTCCTTTATCGCCTCGGCCAGAAGGCCCGTATCCTCGATGGACTCGAGGGCGTCCATCTGATCCTCGAGCTCCGCCACCCCTCGGCTCAGCGCGGTTATCCTCTTATGAACGGCCTCCAGGTCTATCTTGCTCTTCCTGTACTTTTTAAAGTACTTCTCGGCATTCGCCGCCGGGGACAGCTTCTCGTCGAGGCCGATCACTACATTTTTCCCGGACTCGTAATCGACAAGGGACACCTCTTTGCATCCGCGCGGAACCAGGTGGAGAGAGGTCAGCAGAAGCTCGCCGTATTTCCTGAACTCCTCCCCCCGCTCGGACAGCGAGACCTGGTTCTCAAGTCCGTCGATATGCCTCCTTCGGCTCTTTATCTCCCTTTCAAGTGCCTTTCCGACCGCTACCAGCTCCTTTTTCCTGTGGGCGGAGAAAAGGACGCTCGAGGCCTCCTTGCCGCAATACCGAAGAAGATCCCCGTTTATCGGCACCGCATCAAGAAGAGGGACGGGGAAGGCGGTAATATACTTTCCGATTCTCTGCAGCAGAATCGGACTTGGAGGATCGCCTTCGTCGAAAAGAGCGCGAAGGGCGGCATTAAGCCGTGACGGGCAAAGGCCCAAAAATGTCCGCGTCAAGGCCTCGACAAGGGTTCTGCCGACCCCCTTCAACTTCCAGACCTCGTCCGCCGAGGCGAGAAGAGTATCATCCGACCAGGGCTCGCCCTTCAACGGCGGAGGGGGGGTGTAAGGCAGGCCGGGAAGGACGGTCCTGTAGCGGTTGACGTCCGCGTGAATGTGCTTCGCCGCGTCCAGGACGGTCTTTTCGTCGTCGATCAAAATAAGATTTGAGTTCCTGCCCGTCCCCTCGAACAGGAGGGAGGACTCGACGGAAAAACCGGCCCCCACGACCCTGTCAAACCGCAGCTCGAGGATGCGATCGTTGAAAAGCTGCACGGCTGAACACAATGAGGCATTCAGCAGATTCTTCTTAAGGGCCTCGCCGAACGAGGACCTCGTGCCCCTCGTCCGCCTCAGGGCATCGACAGTCTCGTCCGCAATTATGCCGAGTCCGTAATTCTCCGCGTGCCAGGAGATGAAAAGCCACTCTCCACCGCCCATCCTCAAGGCAGCCCATACCTCTCCCGTCTCAATCCTGTACACCCTGGACGGCAGTACTCGCCTGTTAAACTCCCGTGAAATAACCGTCAACAGCTCGGGCCCGAATGACATGCTCATCGCTCCATCCCGTATGATCTCTCCAAGTGCAAGAGTATATCATTTCGTCAACTCCGGCGGGGGAGAGACCGAATGTTCGGAGGCGATCGATGAAAATGGGTGTTTTCACGAGCGCTTCCCGATAATATTTTACAACCTCGCCGCCGACGCCCTTGACAAACGAGCCCACGCTGATTACAATATTCGCCGTTGGTCTGACTGGGGCTGTAGCGCAGTGGGAGCGCGCTTCCCTCGCACGGAAGAGGCCGGGGGTTCGAATCCCCCCAGCTCCACCAGGGACTGCCAGGCGGATGAACCGTTACAATATAGAACATCGGGGCGTAGCGCAGTCTGGTTAGCGCACCTGCTTTGGGAGCAGGGGGTCGAAGGTTCGAATCCTTTCGCCCCGACCAGCGGGACAGGCGCGGGAATAGCTCAGTCGGCTAGAGCGATGGCCTTCCAAGCCGTAGGTCGCGGGTTCGAATCCCGTTTCCCGCTCCATTTATCAGGCGCCTGTAGCTCAGCCGGACAGAGCAACGGCCTTCTAAGCCGTGGGTCGCGGGTTCGAATCCTGCCGGGCGCGCCAGTAGACAGAGACGGTGAGCGTAGTTCAATCGGTTAGAGCACTGGACTGTGGCTCCAGAAGTTGGGGGTTCGAGTCCCCTCGCTCACCCCAGTTTTCAACGAGCGCCCGTAGCTCAGTGGATAGAGTCACAGACTTCGGATCTGTTGGTCGCGGGTTCGAATCCTGCCGGGCGCGCCAAAAGGAAAAATGTGGACTGTTAGCTCAGTTGGCAGAGCAGCTGACTCTTAATCAGCGGGTCGTGGGTTCGAATCCCTCACAGTCCACCATTTTCTTCTCATTACAAGTGC